>NZ_MULM01000165.1:0-85617 GCF_002029345.1 Pseudomonas sp. VI4.1 | reverse complement strand
TATAGACCGAGGGGGCGAGCAATCCCTGTGACGCGTGTCCCGCAATATAAATCATATTGTCTGGGCCGATGGCGGTTACTCGTGAAACAAACTCTGGATAGTCAGCGGTAGGTGAAGGCATGGGGACCAAGCCGTTTTCACCGAAGTGGGGGTCCAGTTCACCTGTGCTGCTGTACAGTTGTTCGTTCTGCGTGTTCATCTGTGTGGCTCCATTAGAGGCAAAGATTTTCTCTTGTGGGTGCCAAGCATCAATCTTGGCAGGCTTCTAGTGAGTCACGGTTTGGCGTATCCATCTACTGTAAGAGTTGACAGTTGACGTTTATATAACTCGGGTGCTTGCCTTTTTGCAGACGAAAAAAAACCGCCATCGATATGGCGTTTTTTCGCAGCAATCGCTGACTCAGACCTGCGGGTCGCCAACGTGCAGGATTTTCATCCCGTTGGTGCCGCCGGTGGTGTGGTAGCTGTCGCCCTTGGTCAGGATGACCCAGTCGCCTTTCTCCACGACGCCGCGCTTGACCAGCTCATCGATCGCCTTCTGGCTGACTTCGTGTGGCTCCAGCGAGGCAGGGTCGAACGGAATGGTGTACACGCCACGGAACATCGCTGCGCGCGCCTGGGTTTCGCGGTGCGGCGAAAACGCATAGATCGGCACCGAAGAGCGGATGCGCGACATGATCAGCGGGGTGTAGCCGCTTTCGGTCAATGCGATGATCGCCTTCACGCCCGGGAAGTGGTTGGCGGTGTACATGGTTGCCAGCGCAATGCTCTCGTCGCAGCGGGTGAATTCCTTGCCGATGCGGTGGCTGGAGGTCTTGCCGGTCGGGTGCTTTTCAGCGCCGATGCAGATGCGCGCCATCGCTTGCACAGCTTCCAGCGGGTACAGACCGGCCGCACTTTCGGCCGACAGCATCACGGCGTCGGTGTAGTCGAGTACGGCGTTGGCCACGTCGGACACTTCGGCGCGGGTCGGCATCGGGTTCTGGATCATCGACTCCATCATCTGGGTCGCCACGATTACCGCCTTGTTGTGGCGGCGTGCGTGCAGAATGATCTTTTTCTGAATGCCCACCAGCTCGGCGTCGCCGATTTCCACACCCAGGTCGCCACGGGCAACCATGACCGCGTCGGAAGCCTGGATCAGGCCATCAAGGGTTTCGTCGTCGGCCACGGCTTCGGCGCGTTCGATCTTCGCCACCAGCCAGGCGGTACCGCCGGCTTCGTCGCGCAGTTGACGGGCGTATTCCATGTCGGCGGCGTCACGCGGAAAGGACACGGCGAGGTAGTCGACCTGCATTTCTGCGGCGAGCTTGATGTCGGCCTTGTCTTTTTCGGTCAGGGCCGGTGCAGTCAGGCCACCGCCGCGACGGTTGATGCCTTTGTGGTCCGACAGCGGGCCACCGATCAGCACGGTGCAGTGCAGTTCGGTTGCCGTGGCGGTGTCGACGCGCATCACCACGCGGCCGTCGTCGAGCAGCAGCTCGTCGCCCACGCCGCAATCCTTGACCAGGTCCGGGTAGTCGATGCCGACAATCGTTTGAGTGCCTTCGGTCAACGGATGGCTGGTGGAGAAGGTGAATTGATCACCGATCTTCAGCTCGATCTTCTTGTTGGCGAATTTGGCGATACGGATTTTCGGGCCTTGCAGGTCACCCAGCAGGGCGACGAAGCGACCGTGCTTGGCTGCCAGGTCACGCACCAGCTTCGCGCGAGCCTTGTGCTCGTCGGGGGTGCCATGGGAGAAGTTCAGACGGGCGACGTCCAGGCCAGCCAGAATCAGCTGTTCGAGAACTTCCGGCGAGTTACTGGCCGGGCCAAGGGTAGCGACGATTTTGGTACGACGGACGGACATGCAAAGACTCCTGAGTTCAAGCGCTGAGTGAGGCTACTATGCTCTGGGGGTGTAGTCATTGTTCATGTGCACTACTTTTTTTGAAGAACTTTGTTAATCGATTGTTTCTTTAAACGAATACTTTTAGTTACGGGCAGCCTGAAGATTTCCGACGACGGGTCGATACAGGGCTCAAGACAGGAGAACCCTCATGCGATTCGTGCTCATGGCCGCCCTTGTACTCAGTGTCACGGGCTGCACCCGTTGGTCGATGAACCACCATTTGAATAACGCCTACAGCGCCTATGACCGCGGAAATTGCGAGCAGGTGATGCTCGAACTGTCCAAAGTCGAACGCGCAAGCAGGGCGCGGCCTTATGTGTGGCCGGAAGTGTCGATGATGCGCGGTTTGTGTCTTGAACGGCAGAAACTGTTCGTTGATGCTGCTCAAACCTATCAGTTCATCATCGCCTCGTACCCGCAGAGTGAATATGCCTTTCGCGCGAGCGCCCGGTTGGAAACCTTGCAGTCGCTTGGCCATTATCCGCTGCGCAGTGCCGAGGTCGTTCGCCCGAGCCGGTTCTGATGGTAGCAGCCCGATTGAAGACTGGATCAGCGGCGGTGGTGAGCTATAGTCGTATAGATCGGTTTCGGTACCTTGCCAAACCGGGGAAACACCTGTGATCGGCAGGCGTCAGTGCCAGCGGTGCAAGGACTGTCGCACCAGGATCAGGGAGAGCGCGCCTTTATAATGGAAGGCCCGTTCCGAAGCATTGGTGCGGCTCTGCTCAAGGGCCTTGCATAGCGAATTCAGCATGTTCACCGACCGCCGTATCGAGCGGCATCAACTGCCGTATTTTCTTCGAGTGTTCAACAGCGTTACCGACAAACCCATTGGCTTTCTGGGTAACGTCTCCGAAGACGGGCTGATGCTCATCAGCCAGTTGCCGATGATGATCGGTGCTGACTTCGCTTTGCGCCTGAAAATTCCCATGGCCGGTGGCTGCCATCAGGTGATCGACCTCAATGCCTGCTGCCTGTGGTGCCATGAAGACAGCACTCCCCACCATTACGACGCCGGGTTCTGCCTGCAACAGGCCCCGCCGGAGTATGGGCAACTGATTGAAGCGTTGAAGCAGTACTTCAGTTTTCAGCCGTTGCCGGCCTCGGCCTGAAGTCTGCAGCGCCCAGGCGTCAGATCAAGCAACTGATATTTAAAGGCTGTACGCGGGTTCTGCGCACCACAGCCACTAAAACACCCCGGCCTTTTTCCATTCCAGGTAGCGCGTCACCAGCGCGGCACCCAACTCGACAGCGGTCGTATCCACCACTGGCACCCCATGAGCGTTCAATCGCTCATGAAGTTCGGCCCGGGCATTGAGAAAATCCACGGTGCCGCAATAGGTCAGCGCGTCGGCAAGGGTCTGCACCGGCGTCTGACGCAAGCGGTCGAGCACGTCTTCGCGCAGACTGGCGACCAACACCCGATGTGACTTGCCCAGGCGTTTGACGGCGGTGAGCAGTTCTTCGTCGTCTTCGTCCCGCAGGTTGGTGACCACGACCACCAGTGCCCGGCGTTTCTGCCGAGCCAACAGCTCGGTTGCAGCGCCCTGGTAGTCGGCACTGCGTTGGCCGCTGTCGAGGTCGTAGACCTGGTTGAGCAACCGGTTGAGCTGGCCGGCGCCCTTGACCGGGGCGAGGTAGCGCGGCTGATCATGGGCAAAGGTGCAAAGGCCCACGGCATCACCCTGGCGCAGGGCGACGTAACTGAGCAGCAGGCAGGCATTGAGTGCATGGTCGAAGTGCGACAGTTCATCGTCCTGACTGCGCATGCGCCGGCCGCAATCGAGCATGAACATGATCTGCTGGTCACGCTCGTCCTGATACTCCCGCGCAATCGGTGTGCGCTGGCGGGCGGTGGCTTTCCAGTCGATCTGGCGCAGGCTGTCGCCTTCGCGAAATTCCCGTAGCTGATGAAATTCCAGGCCCAGGCCGCGTCGTTGGCGCTGGCGTACGCCGAGTTGACTGAGCCAGTTGTCCACCGCCAGCAACTGGCCGCCGTAGAGGCGGGCGAAGTCGGGGTAGACGCGGGTAGCGTCGGTCACGCCCAGCAGCCGATTGTCGGACCACAGGCCCAATGGGCTCGGCAGGCTGATTTCGCAGCGTTCGAAGTTGAAGTGGCCGCGCTTGAGCGGGCGCAGGCGATAGTCGATCTGGCTGCGCAGGCCGGGTTGAAGCTCGACCGACAGGGGCAGGTTTTCGAAACTCAGGCCGTGGGGTACGTGATCGAAGAGCCGAATGTCCAGTGGCTGGGCAAAGTCATGCTCGACCTCCAGTCGCACGTCGCCCCAACGGCCGAGCGCCAGGCTGCCGGGCATGTGTCGCTGGATGCGCGGCGAGGGCAGGCGCTTGAGGCGAATGGCATCGAGTATCGCCAAGGCCAGGAGTGCCAGGAGCAATCCCCAGTGGATCGACGGCAGACTCGCTGGAATCACGGTGTCCAGCGCCCGCAACGTACCCAGGACGATGCCGATGACCAGCAGGATCGCGAGCCAGATCAACAGCAGGCGCGAGGGTTTCACAACCGCGGTGCCGGCACTTGATCGAGCAGCTGGCGCAGCACGTCATCGACCTCGAGCCCTTCGATGTCCAGCTCCGGCGAGAGGCGTACGCGATGACGCAGCACCGCCAGGGCACACCCCTTGATGTCATCCGGAATCACGAACTCGCCACCGCGCAACAGCGCGCGCGCCCGGGCGCAACGCACCAATGCGATGGACGC
Source organism: Pseudomonas sp. VI4.1 (assembly GCF_002029345.1). Taxonomy (NCBI): domain Bacteria; kingdom Pseudomonadati; phylum Pseudomonadota; class Gammaproteobacteria; order Pseudomonadales; family Pseudomonadaceae; genus Pseudomonas; species Pseudomonas sp. VI4.1. The sequence goes on along the minus strand of NZ_MULM01000165.1, from coordinate 81,004 downwards.
CCGGGGCCCGGCACCGAGGGTCAGTCCGGGCCAGCTGCGGGTGGTGCGCGCCAGGCGTACGGCGTAGTCGAGGACCTGATTGTCCAGCGGCAGGTCGCTGGCGATGCGTTGCAAGGCCAGCACGTCCTTGGCCTGCAACACCGTGCGCAACGGTTGCACGTCGAGCATGTCGGCCCGGGTCGAGCGACAGACCTGGCGGACCATGTCCAGCTCCTGGTCGCCGTCGGGGTAATCCATGCGGACCTTGAGCATGAAACGATCCAGTTCGGCTTCCGGCAGCGGGTAAGTGCCTTCCTGTTCGATGGGGTTTTGCGTGGCCAGCACCATGAACGGTTGCACGATGGGCAGGGCGCGGCCTTCGAGGGTCACTTGCCGTTCCTGCATGGCTTCGAGCAGCGCCGCCTGGGTTTTTGCCGGGGCGCGGTTGATTTCGTCGGCGAGCAACAGGTTGGTGAACAACGGCCCCTTGCGCAGTTTGAACTGCTCGGTCTGCAGGTCGTACACCGCGTGCCCGGTGACATCGCTGGGCATCAGGTCCGGGGTGAACTGGATGCGCGCGAACTCGCCACCGAAGCAGCGCGCCAGCGCCCGAACCAGCAAGGTCTTGCCCAGCCCCGGCACACCCTCGAGCAGCACGTGGCCACCGGCGATCAGGGCCGTGAGCACATCGTCGATGACCTCGTCCTGGCCGAAGACAGCTTTCTGCAATTCGCTACGCAACGCCCTGGCCAACTGACTGGCACGCTGGCGTTGCTGGTCGGCGTGGCTCGGGGCGTCGGGCTCGATCTGTTCACTCATAAGGCGTTCCTCAAGGTTTGCAGGTAGGCGACCTGACGGCTGAATTCAACGCTGGAAAGCCGTTGCTTCGGTCGCGGGCTCATGACCTGGCTGATAGCGCGTGTGGATTGGCCGGTCAGGCGTGCGAGCACCTGCCATTGTTCGGCGACGCCGAGTTGTTCAAAGCCGGGATGACGCCGCCGCACGCGACGCAGGATGTCTTGTTGCAAGGCGTGCAGCAGGCTGTCCTGACGCTTGCGCCGGAACAGAAAATCGGCACTGGCGCGCAGATGTTCCTGGAGTTGCCGACGGGCTCGCGGCGCCGGTTCCAGCACCGGACCATGCCGCACCCCGACGTGCCAGAAGCAGACACCGATCAGGGCAATCAGCGTTACCAGCGCCTGGGGGAAATAGCGCAGCAGCAAGGTCAGCAGGTTGTCGTGATCGGTGTTGAACAGCAGGGTCACCTGGGTATCCGCGGTCAGGTACCAGAGCAGCCACGCGTTGTCGTACTGGTCGATGGCCGGGGTTTTCCAAAGGTCGGCGTCGGTGACCACGATGATCGAACCGAGCCCGTGATTGAGCTGCATCATGTGGGTGGCCTTGGCGCTGTTGGCCCAGGCCTGGGCGAGGTTTTTCGGGTCTTCGAGATGGAAGGCGGTGTCGAAGTTGGCGTAAGCCGGCGCGTCTTCATCTTCAAGGTACAGCTTGGTCAACTTGGGGTAGGGATCGGTCCTGCTGTCGGGTGGCGGGCCCTTGAGGTTTTTGCTCAGCAACTGATGCAACTGGACCCGGTCGAGCAGCAGGTCATTGCTCTGGCCGAGTTTTTCATCCCACAGCGACTGGGCAACGAACAACAGGCGCCCGCCGGCCCGGGTCCAGTTCATCACTTGATCGATCTGGCGCGGGGTCATGTTGGCCCGGTCACCGAGCAACAACAGGCTGTGCTGGCGCGGTTCGATAGAGGGCAGGATGTCGAGGCTGTCGGCATGGCTGACGGTCAGGCCCTGTTTGCGCAGGAAATGCTCGGCGGCGAGATAAGGATTGGCCAGGGCCTCGGGCGAGGGACCGTGATCGATCACCTCCTGATAGGGCGTCGCCTGCAGGTACAGGTAAAGACTCAGCGCGCCCAGTAGCACGGCGAGGCAGGCGCCGATTGCAATCCCGGAGCGTCGATTCAACGGGCGGCTCCCGGGCCGAACAGGGCACGCCAGCCGTCACAGAGCTGTTGTTGCACGGAGGCCGGGGGCAGGCGATGCCCGTAGGCGATGTTTTGCCAGTGCCCGGTCAGGTTCTTGCTGAAGGCCAGCAACTCAGGGCGTTGCAGTCGTTCGATGCGCTCCAGCACCTGGCCTTCGGTGTCGGCGGGCTTCAGTGCCATGTCGAAGTCATGCAGCAAGTGGCTGAGCAGGGCGCGATAGAGCAAGCCGAGGGCTTCGCGCGGGTCGGTCTGCCATAGGTGTTCGGCGCTGGCGGCGATGTCGGCGGGCAGGGTTTCGCGGCCGAGGTCCAGGCCGAACGCCTGCCGGGGCAATGGTCGCGCGACTTTAGGCGGCCGCACCGGGCGACGACTGACGAAGGCCTGCAACCAGTCCCGGTAACGCCAGAGCAAAAAACCGATGGCGCCGACCACTGTCCCCCACAGCACCGCTTCGATCAGCGAGGTCGACAGGTTGAGCAGTGCTGTCAGCCAGTCGGGTGCGCGGTCACTGTTCGGAGGGGCGGTCGGGGTGTCTTCGCCAAAACGATAGCGCGTGAGCGTTTCCTTGTTCTTGAACGGCGGCTGGTCGAGGATCGTCTTGATGCTGTCCCGGGACGCCTGGCTGGTCAGCGGCTGCTCCTGTAGACGCGGGCTGTCGGGTGAAATGAGCGGCTTGGCGGCCCAAGCGGGGTGCGCCGATGGCACCAGCAGCAGCGCCGCCAGTATCAGGGTGACGGCGCCGCTGCCCAGGCGTTGACGCAGGCGGCGGAAGGCCAGTTCGATATCCCAGGCCTCCAGCACCGTGCGCCGGTTCAGGTAAAGGCTGAAACCGCAGGCCACGTAGACCGGTTCCCAGGCCACCAGCACCAGTGCGTAGAAGAAGTTGGTCAGGTGTTCCAGCCAGCGCCAGTCCTGTGTGGCCGTGCTGATCAATGTCTGCCAGCTCCAGTCGAGTTCGACCTGTTGCGGCAACAACAGGTAGAACAGCACCATCAGCCCAATCCACAGGGCACCTTCCAGGTGCACGCCGATGATGGTCAGCCACTTCGCGGCGCCGGCGTTACGCTGCAACAGCACCTGCAAACGCTGCTCCCGCGCTTCACCCTCGAGGCCTTCGAGTTGCATGACCGGCATCAGGAAACTGCGGCTCAGGCTCAGGCGTCGCCAGGTCAGGCTCGCCAGCAGTTGCGGCTTGAGCAAGCGCGGCCATTGGCGCAACGCCTGTTTCAAAGTCGGTGTTTCGCCGAACATGGCTTTGGACAGAATGAACAGCGGCAGGCGTTCGAACGCGGGTTTCAGCCACCAGAAAATAAACACGGCAAGGGAGGGCGAATCCCATAGCAGCAGGCTGAGCAGGGCGAAGACCGGCAAGGTCACGATGGCCCAGCTGGTCATCAGCAGGCGGCGGTGGCGCTGACTCAGCAGAACGCCCAGGTCCATGGCTTCCCAGCCGGGACGCGGGCGAAACACCACACTGGCGTCACTCAGGCGCATGGCGAGTCCGTCCGGCCAACAGCAGGTACATCGCCACCAGTACCCAGAGCACGGCACCGACCAGGAATTTGCTCAAAGGCGCGACCCCGGTCATCGATGACCAATAGGCTTCGATAAACGCCGCCATCAGCAGAAACATCATCACCCCACACATCAGCAAAACACTGTTGCGCGCCGCCAGGCGCAAGGCTTCGGCGCGGCGCAAGCGCCCCGGTGCGATCAATGCCCAGCCCAGTTGCAGGCCCGCGGCACCCGCCAGGGCGATGGCGCTGAGTTCGAAAGCACCGTGGCCGATCACGAATGACCAGAAGGTCTGGCCATAGCCGATTTGCGTCAGGTGTCCGGCCACCGCGCCAATCATCAAGCCGTTGTAGAACAGGAAAAACGCGCTGCCCAGGCCAAACAGCAGGCCGCTGGCGAAGGTCTGAAAGGCAATACCGATGTTGTGCATGATGTAGTAGCCGAACATGACCCAGTCTTCACTGGCCGCCCGTTCCGCCGAGCGCCCCAGGTGACCGGCGTCGGGGTCATACATGCTCTGCATCTGGCTGACCTGCTCGGCGGGGATCAGGTTGTAGACCAGGTCCGGAAACAGATACACCAGCAGGGCGATACCGATCAGGCTGGCAAAAAACATCAGGCCGGCGGCGAGCACGAAGCGCCACTGTTCACGCACCAGTCGGGGGAAGTCCGCGAGGATGAAACCCAGCGCCTTGGCACCCAGTCGGCTGCGATGCCGATAAAGCTGTTGATGGCCGCGCAGGACCTGTTGCTGCAATGAGTCGATCAGGAAACTGCTGTAACCGCGCTCCCGGGCCAGGGCCAGGTGATGGCAGAGACGACGATAGTCACTTGTGAAATGGGCGACACGCGAGGCAGGCTGGTTTCGTTCCAGCCTTTCCAGCAGCAGGGAAAACTGCTCCCATTCGGCCTTGTGGCGACTCTCGAAAAGGCTTTGCTTCATGCGGGGCCCAGCAAGCCGCGGGCAATTGCGTTGAGCTCGGCCACCGCCTGTGGCGCTGAAAGCTGCAAGGGTTGCGCGAGAATGGCTGCCAGTTCCGTGACCCGCGCCTGGGAGAGCTCACCCTGGCGTTCGGCAAACCCGAGGATGGCGCGTTGCTCGGGCAGTGCCAGGGCAAAGGCCGGGCGCCGGGGCTCGGCGGCGGGTAGCTGGGGGCGGGAGAGCGGTTGTTCGCGGTAGATCACCAGCGTGCCGGCGGCCAGGTCGCCGAGGCGCTTGAAGTTGGGATGCTGCAGGCAGCTGATGGCCCCAAGGAAATAGCCAAACGGCAACATGTCGACAAAGCGCAGCAGGTTACGCAGCAGCGAAGCCGACCAGCCGACTGGCGTGCCATCGTCATGGACTACCCGCAGGCCCATCCACTGCTTGCCTGGCGAGCGGCCCTGATTGAGCACCTCGAACAGCACCATGTACCACCAGCTCACCACAAACAGCAGGATCGAGCCAAGGCCGGCGCCGAGCTTGCCGAGAAATGCCAGGACAATCAACAGCAGGCCAAGGATCAGCCCACGCAGGCCAAGGTCGATGGAGAACGCCAGCGCACGCACCATCAACCCGGCCGGGCGCAATGGCAAGTCGATGCCTTCCGGCGTTTCGATCTGGTACCGCGTATCCAGTGGCGGGGACAGCGTTGCGTTCCTTGGCGGTGCTGTGGTCTCGAGCATGGGCAACCTGATGATGTGGCCTGATCGGGAGTTTCTGTCCATGGGATGCTAGCAGCCTCCCGGGGGGAAACGACATAACTATGTATTGCACGATTGAGCGGCCGAGATGATTGAATGGCAAGATGACTGGCCGGGGTGGGATGTGAACGCCTAGACTTCGCCGATCTTCAGTTCAGGAATAGCCCGTGACCTCCATCTTCTGGTACGACTATGAAACCACTGGCATCAATCCCCGTTGCGACCGTCCGCTGCAAGTGGCGGGGATTCGCACCGACTTTGAGCTCAATGAAATAGACGCGCCGGTCAATCTTTACTGTCAGCCCAGTGATGACATCCTGCCTCATCCTGCGGCGTGCGCGATCACCGGTATCACGCCGACCCAACTGGCCGGGCAAGGCTTGAGCGAAGCCGATTTCATGACCCGGGTGCATGCCCAGCTGGCTGCGCCCGGCACCTGTGGGGCCGGCTACAACACGCTGCGTTTCGACGACGAGATGACCCGATACAGCTTGTATCGCAATTTTTTCGACCCGTATGCGCGTGAGTGGCAAGGCGGCAACAGTCGCTGGGACCTGATCGATGTGGTGCGTGCGGCTTACGCCTTGCGCCCCGATGGCCTCGTCTGGCCGACGGATGACGAGGGGCGGGTGACGCTCAAGCTGGAACGCCTGAGTGCCGCCAACGGTATCGATCATGGCCACGCCCATGAAGCGCTGTCGGATGTTCGCGCCACGATCGCCCTGGCGCGGCTGATTCGCGAAAAGCAGCCGAAGTTATATGACTGGCTGTTTCAATTGCGCAGCAAACAAAAGGTAATGGATCAGGTTCGACTGTTGCAGCCGATGGTGCACATCTCCGGTCGTTTTTCGGCGGCGCGCAACTATGTCGGGGTGGTATTGCCCCTGGCCTGGCATCCGCGCAACAAGAACGCCTTGATTGTCTGTGACTTGCACCTCGATCCCCAGGGGTTGCTTGACCTGAGTGCCGAAGCCTTGCGCCAGCGGTTATATACCCGTCGCGATGAGCTGGCCGACGGCGAGTTGCCTGTACCGCTCAAGCTCATCCACATCAATAAATGTCCGGTGGTGGCGCCGCTGTCGGTGCTTCGTCCCGAAGATCAGCAACGGCTGGGACTGGACATGGCGCTCTACCAGCAGCGCGCGCTGCGACTAACTGACGCACAAACAGTTTGGCGAGACAAAGTTCAGGCTGTTTATACCCACGAGGATTTCACGCCGAGCGAGGATCCCGAGCAACAGTTATACGATGGTTTTATCGGTGATCGTGATCGGCGTCTTTGTGAGCAAGTCCGGGCGGCGGACCCGGCACACTTGGCACAAGCGCGCTGGCCTTTCGATGATGAACGCTTGCCGGAATTATTGTTTCGATATCGCGCACGCAACTTCCCCGATACGCTGAGTTCCGAAGAGCAACAGCGCTGGCGAATATTCTGTCAGAAGCGTCTGACGACACCTGAGTGGGGGGCGCCCAATACCCTGGAAACTTTCGCCGAAGCCTCAGCCCAATTGAGCGCTACCGCTACATCGTTTCAGCGAGAGGTGCTCAATGAATGGCACCTTTATGTTCAGCAATTACGTAAACGCCTGAGTCTTTGAAAACGAAAATATCGCTGGCTTGACAGCCAGGCATAAAAAAACGCCAGCAGCTGCTGGCGTTATTTTTTGTCGCGGACGAGTCTTTGACAAAGCGCTACGGCTTAGCCCAGCAGGGTAGCCCAACCCTCAACCACATCACCGCCCCACTTGGCTTTCCACTCTTTCAGAGTCTTGTGGTTGCCACCTTTGGTTTCGATGACTTCGCCGTTGTGCGGGTTTTTGTATTGTTTAACTTTACGGGCACGTTTGGTGCCGGTAGTTTTTACTGCGCCACCGCGTGGAGCTTTGGTTTTGGACTCAGGATCCAGCAGCGCGATGATGTCGCGCAGGGACTTGGAGTATTCACCCATCAGGGTGCGCAGTTTGCCTTCGAATTCCAGCTCGGTTTGCAGTTTGTCGTCTTGGGACAGATTCTTCAAACGGGCTTGCAGCTCTTTGATTGCTTCTTCGGTGGCACGGTATTCGTTGATCAAGGACATGGGGACTACCTTATGTTGGGCGCAGGGTGCTAGGTGACAGTGCGGCAATAATAGTCATGCTGTTTCATCAAGTAAACATTTAACCGGAGTTTATTTAATTTAGTTTTGTTGAACAGGTCCAGGTTGGAGGTGCAGTTAAATGATCGTCAACCAGGCATCACAGACAGTCACATTTTGACACTTGAAGAATGCAATAAGAACACCAACGCGCGGGTGACGGATGCAGCCGGGACCCGTGTCGCCGACCTTCGTGCAACGCGAGACGTCATCAATACTGCAGTTTTGCTGCGCGATCGCTAGAATGGCGACCTTTGCGAAGTTCTGGAGTTTGACCCTCATGCGCACTTTTCGGCTGGTGATTGCTTGCCCGGACCGCGTCGGCATCGTTGCTAAAGTCAGTAACTTTCTGGCGTCACACAATGGCTGGATCACTGAAGCGAGCCACCACTCGGACAATCTCAGTGGCTGGTTCTTTATGCGTCACGAAATTCGTGCCGATTCGCTGCCCTTCGGCATCGAGGCCTTTCGCGAAGCGTTTGCATCCATTGCCGAAGAGTTCTCGATGAACTGGCGCATCACCGATACCGCGCAGAAGAAGCGTGTGGTGTTGATGGCCAGTCGCGAGTCTCACTGCCTGGCCGATTTGCTGCATCGCTGGCACAGCGACGAACTGGATTGCGAAATTTCCTGCGTGATTTCCAACCATGACGACTTGCGCAGCATGGTCGAGTGGCACGGCATTCCTTACTACCATGTGCCGGTCAATGCGCAGGATAAAGAACCGGCCTTCGCCGAAGTCTCGCGCCTGGTCAAACAGCACGATGCCGAAGTGGTGGTACTTGCCCGATACATGCAGATCCTGCCGCCCGCGCTGTGCAGCGAATATGCCCATAAGGTGATCAACATTCACCACAGCTTCCTGCCGTCGTTTGTCGGTGCCAAGCCGTATCACCAGGCCTCCCTGCGTGGCGTAAAGCTGATCGGCGCTACTTGCCATTACGTGACCGAAGAGCTGGACGCCGGTCCGATCATCGAGCAGGACGTGGTGCGCGTCAGCCACAGCGACAGCATCGAAGACATGGTGCGCTTCGGCCGCGACGTCGAGAAGATGGTATTGGCCCGGGGCCTGCGTTATCACCTGGAAGATCGGGTGTTGGTGCACGGCAACAAGACCGTTGTGTTCTGACAGCGATACGGCGCGGTTGAAATTCGAAGGGCCTGGGCGTTCAATCGCATCAGGCCCTTTGTCGTTTTTGACCTGAGGATATGTTTATGGCCAATCCACTCGATAAAGCTACTTCAAGAGCGCCAGCCACGGTGGGTGAGGGGTGTTTGAGTCGTTATGATCCGCACGACTTGAGCGCCGAGGATGGTACGGAATTTCCTGGGGCTGCCGAGTTGTGGAAGGCTTTGAATCCGGATTCAGACGCTGCAGACGCTGGCTTGCCGACGAAAGGACCTTAGACTTGTATCGATCTTGGGGCCGCCTTCGCTGGCAAGCCAGCTCCTACAGTTGATCGGGGGTGAGCCTGAGTGTGCTGTGCGCTGGAGATCCCTGTAGGAGCCGGCTTGCTGGCGAAGGGGCCCGGGAGACTTGTATCGATCTTGAGGTCGCCTTCGCTGGCAAGCCAGCTCCTGCAGTTGATCGGGGGTGAGCCTGAAGTTGCTGTGCGCTGGAGATCCCAGTAGGAGCCAGCTTGCTGGCGAAGGGGCCATGGGGTCTTGCACTTTCACAGGGCCTCAGGATTCACGCCTGCTTGAACTTCAGCAATTTCATCAACAGAGGCCGCCCAAGCATCAACAAAAATACCGGCCCGCCCACCAGTAAATAGAAGTAATAGGTCACCGCCCGCCAGATCAGTATCGCCGCCGCCGCAGTGGATTTCCCCACCATCGGCGCCAGCAGCGCCGCTGAGGTCAGCTCCGCCGCCCCGGCACCCCCGGGCAACAGGCTGAATTGCCCCGCACTCAGGGAAAGCATCTGGATCAGAAAGCTCCAGGCCCACTGCAGATCCGCTCCGAGCCCGCGCAACGCCAGATACAGCACGCTATAGCGCAAGACCCAATGCAGGCAAGTCAGGGCAAACACCGTGATCAATGTCTGAGAAGGCAACTTCAGCGTGTCTGTGAAGGCTGCCAGGAAGTGCAGCAGCTTTCGCGCCCAGCGCAGGCGTGTGGCGCCTTTGACATTAAGACGAACGAGCAGGCGACCGCTCAGGCGAATCAGTAAACGGTGATAGCGCGCCACCACCACACAGGTGAGCAAGCCGCCAAACATCGACACGGCGCTGACAGTCAGCAGCCATTCCATGCGTGCGCTCAAGTGCTGGAACAGGGCATAAATCAGAATCCCGCTCAGTGCGCAGAGGAAAAACAGCAGGTCGCTCAGTTGATCCATGGCGAACACGGCGCTGCCCCTGGCCGGACGCACGCCATTGCGCGCCAGCAATGCCATGATGGTCAGCGGTCCACCGCTGCCGCCGGGCGTGGCGCAATAAGCGAACTCGGCGGCCATGACCACCCCGAGGCTTTTCAGCCGGCTGACCTTGTCGCGCTGATCTCCCAGCAACAGACGCAAGCGCAAGGTATTGAGCACCCAGCACAGCAGGATCATGCCGAACATGATCAGCAGCCAATGCAGCGGAAATTTTTGCAGCCGGGACCAGGTTTCGTTACCGCCCAGCAGTGACGGAATCAGCACAGCAGCGAGCAGCGCGACGAGCAGCACAATCCCGCGACTCATGCGGCGCGCCCGACACGGTCGGTTCGCAACGACAGCCAATGAGCCTTTGTCAGCGGCATGCGCCCCTCGTCGAGCAGGCGCTTGAGCGTCTGCAGCCAGTAAGTACGGGAGAATTGATGGCGCATGTCCACCGGGTGCAGGCCGAGTCGAATCACCGGTGCCTGCCGCCAGCGCAGTTCGCGCTGGTCGCTGAGCAGTTTCGACACGCCCCGGCGCCAGGCACTGCGCGCACTCCAGACCAGCCCGGGGGCGTCGACCGCCGAGAAATCCGGCAGGCGGTACAGGTGTTGCGGGTCACTGGTGTAGCTCAGCGGCAGTTGGCGCAAGGCCTGGCGTGTGCCTTCACTCATCAACCAGGCCGGGGCGACGAAACCTGCCAGAGGCCAGTCGTAACGGCGGAACACCTCGATGCCGGCGCGCAGGCGGGCGAGGGCGGCGTCCTGGGACAGGCTGTAGAACTCGCCTTCGTGGGTGTAGATCCGGCGCATGAACCAGTCTCGTGGCGTGCTGGGCGTGGGGCCTTCATCGCAGTGAAAGTAGCCGTGCAGCGCCAGTTCGTCACCACGGATGACCCGGTCGGTGAGCATACGTCGAAATTCCGGATGGGCGTCCAGCGGGTTGTGCTTGTGAAAATCGGGCACCACCAGCCAGGTCATTGGCACCACGCCCAAGGCGTCGACGGCAGCGACAAAGGGTTGGTAGTCGGCCCAGGTATGCGGCGCGACATCGTGCAGCACCAGTAACAGGCTGGGCCGGCTCATGAGCTCAACCATTGGCAATCAGCGGCCAATGGGTGCCGAGCACGGCGTGATAGTGCCCCAGCAGACTGTTGACCACCGTGTCCCAGGAGTAATGCTGCTCGGCATGGCGGCGGGCCTGTTTGCCCAGGACGGCGCTCCCCGAACCGAACAGTTCGCGTACGGCGTTGGCCATCGCCATGGAATTGTTCGGCGGGCACAGCAGGCCGCATTGATCGGTGACGATTTCCTGAAAAGCCCCTGCCGCCACGGCCACCACCGGAATGCCACTGGCCATGGCTTCGAGAATCACCAGACCGAAGGTTTCCTGGTCCCCGGCATGCAGCAGCGCATCGGCGCTGGCCATCAGCCGGGCGACTTGCGCCGCCGGGCAGAATTCATCGACCACGGTGACGTTATCCGGCACCAGGGCTGGCATCGACGAACCAACCAGCAGCAGGTGATAGCGCCGTCCCAGTCGTTTCATGCAGTCGAGCAGGACCGGCAGGTTTTTTTCCTTGGAACCGCGTCCGGCGAAGATCAGCAAATGAGTGTTTTCATCGATCCCCAATTCGGCCCGCAAGCCCGGGTCCCGCGCAGAGGGGTGGAAAGTTTGCAGGTCGACGCCCAAGGGCTGCACGAAAACGTTCTTCACCCCGAGGCCAATCAGCTTGTCGGCCATCACCTGGCTCGGCGCCAGGACCCGGTCGAAGTTGCCGTAGAGCTTGCTGACATAGGCTTCGACATTGGTCGTGACCCAGTTGCCCATGCGATTGCTGACCAGCAGAGGCAAGTCCGAATGATAAAAACCGATCACCGGCACATCGAGTTGCCGGCGGGCATCCAGCGCCGCCCAGGCGGTGAGATAAGGGTCGCCGACTTCGATCAGGTCGGGCTGCAAAACCTGCAGGACATTGCGCCAGGGCGCGAGACGGAGGGGGAAACGATAACCTTTGCCGAAGGGCAGGGCGGGTGCCGGAACGGTGAAAACGCCATCCTGTTCGCTCAAGGACGATCCGGGGATCAGTAAACTGTGGCGAATGCCCGGCTTGATGCCCAGGCGACGGTGCTTTGCATCCAGATAAGTGCGCACGCCACCGCTGGCAGGGGCGTAGAACATGGTTATGTCAGCGATATGCACGATGAACATCCCTCCGGTCCGTTGTTCTCCCTTGGTTGACCTTTATGAAGGATAGTTGTTCGGTTGGGGTTTTGCGGCTGGGGTGCCGGCGAGGGTTTTGCGGTGTATGACGGACCGCTTTCGCTGGCAAGCCAGCTCCTACAAGGGATTTGCGTGAACCCTGTAGGAGCTGGCTTGCCAGCGAAGGGGCCGGAACAGGCACTAAATACGGAAACTGCCCACCAACTGCTTGAGCCGCCCCGCCTGCTGCTCCAGATCGACACACGCGCGCAACGTCGACTGCAGGTTCTCCACCCCCTCCTGATTCAATGTATTGATCTCGGTAATGTCCACATTGATTGATTCCACCACGGCCGTCTGTTCCTCGGTCGCCGTCGCCACCGACTGGTTCATGCCGTCAATCTCGCCAATGCGCAACGTCACGCTGTTCAGGCGCTCACCCGCCAGGTTGGCGATGACCACGCTGTCCTGGCTGTGACGCTGGCTGTCGCTCATGGTGCTCACGGACTCGCGGGCGCCGACTTGCAGTTCCTCGATCATGGTCTGCACCTGCTGCGCCGATTCCTGCGTACGGTGGGCCAGGTTGCGGACCTCATCGGCCACCACGGCAAAACCACGACCGGCCTCACCGGCGCGCGCCGCTTCGATGGCAGCATTAAGCGCCAGCAGGTTGGTTTGCTGGGAAATGCTGGTGATCACTTCCAGAATCTGCCCGATGTTCACGGTTTTGCTGTTCAGCGATTCGATGTTGGTACTTGAGGCGCTGAGCATGCTCGACAGCTGATTCATCGCGGCAATGCTGCGCTCCACCACTTGCTGGCCATCTTCGGCCAGGCTGCGGGCATCGCTGGCCTGACTCGACGCTTGCGCGGCGTTGCGCGCGATTTCCTGGGCTGCAGCGCCGAGCTGGTTGATGGCCGCGGCGACGCTGCTGGTGCGGGAAGCCTGTTGGTCGGAGTTGAACATCGACGAGTTCGAGGCCGCCACCACGCGCAACGCCACTTCGTTGACTTGGCCGGTGGCGGAGGACACTTCGCGGATCGAGCCGTGAATACGCTCGACGAAACGGTTGAACGCGGTGCCGAGAACGCCGAATTCGTCGTTGTTCTGGATGGTCAGGCGTTTGGTCAGGTCACCTTCACCGTCGGCGATGTCTGCCATGGCGCGGGTCATGACATGCAGCGGCTGGATCAGGATGCGGATCAGCATGCCCAGCAGGGCAATGATGGTGGCCACGGCGATGACCGTCGCGATGACCGCCGAGGCGCGGAACTCGGTCAGCATCGAGAAGGCTTTGTCCTTGTCCACCGACAGACCGATGTACCAGTTGACCGAGGGCAGGCCCTTGATCGGGGTGAACGTGACGATGCGGGTCTTGCCGTCCACCTGCACTTCACTGAAGTCGCGGCTGATACGCGGGGTATTGTCCGGATACGCTTCATTCAGGGTCTTCATCACCAGGGCTTTGTCCGGGTGCACCAGGATCTTGCCGTCGGAACTGACCAGGAAGGCGTAGCCCATGCCGTCGAAGTCGCGGGCGCTGAGGGTGTCGATCAAGGTTTGCAGGCTGAGGTCGCCGCCGACCACGCCGACGTTTTGCCCGGCTTTTTTCGAGGCGGTGGCGATGGAGATGATGGTCTGGCCAGTGGCCGCATCGATATAAGGTTCGGTCAGGGTCGCTGTGCTGCTGCTTTCGGCGCCTTTGTACCAAGGGCGCACCCGCGGGTCGAAACCGGCGGGCATTCTGGCGTCCGGACGAATGGTGAAGCTGCCGGTGGCGTCGCCCAGGTAAGACGCCATGAAGGTCGACGTCAGGGCTTTCTGCTCAAGCAGGCTGGTGACGGTGGACGGTTCAGGATTGATCGCGATGTTCTGGGCTAGGTTGTCGATCAACAGGATACGACCGGCCAGCCAGGTCTGGATATTGTTGGCGGTGACATCCCCCATCTCATTGAGGTAGCTGTCCAGGTCTTCGCGGATGGCGTTGCGTTGTAAATAGTCGTTGTACAGCGTGAACGAGGCAAAGGCAGCCATGACAATGAGGGCGGCGGCAAGCAGGATTTTATGGCTGAAACGCAGGTTTTTGTTCATGGCTTGGGGTTCCGCTAGGGTCGTGGTGCCAAAGGCGTGCTTTTATAAAGGAACGCGCAATGGGCGGTAGTGAAAACAAGCTGATACTTCCGTACTCTCCTTAGGGAATTACCGATGCTTTTCAGTCTTTTATATCGGCCGTGAAGGATCAAAGCTTAATCATGGGGTGACAAAATGCCTGATTCACTGCAACTCGTTATCGGTGCCGACCTCGCGGGACAGCCGATTGCCCAGGCCATGCGTCTGACAAACCGTCATGGCCTGGTGGCGGGCGCCACCGGCACCGGCAAGACCGTCACCTTGCAACGCCTGGCCGAAGCGTTCAGTGACGCCGGCGTGGCGGTGTTTGCGGCGGATATCAAAGGCGACCTGTGCGGCCTGGGCGCAGCCGGTGAGCCCCAAGGCAAGGTCGCCGAGCGCATTGCGGGGATGCCTTGGCTGAACCACAAACCCCAGGCGTATCCGGTCACCCTGTGGGACATTCACGGTCAGTCCGGGCATCCCTTGCGCACCACCCTGAGTGAAATGGGGCCGCTGCTGCTGGGCAGCCTTCTGGAATTGACCGACAGCCAGCAGTCGGCGCTGTATGCCGCCTTCAAGGTGGCGGACCGCGAAGGGCTGTTGCTGCTGGACCTGAAGGATCTGAAGGCGCTGCTCAATCACCTGCGTGATCATCCTGAATTGCTGGGCGACGACGCCGCGCTGATGACCACGGGTTCCAGCCAGGCCCTGTTGCGGCGTCTTGCGACCCTGGAGCAACAGGGTGCAGAAGCGCTGTTTGGCGAGCCGGGGCTGCAACTCGAAGATATTCTGCAACCGGGCGCCGATGGTCGCGGGCGTATTCACCTGCTCGATGCCAGTCGCCTGGTCCACGAAGCCCCCAAGGTCTATGCAACGTTCCTGTTGTGGCTGTTGGCCGAACTGTTCGAGCAACTGCCGGAACGCGGTGATGCGGACAAACCCCTGCTGGCGCTGTTTTTCGATGAGGCGCATTTGTTGTTCGCCGGTACGCCCAAGGCCTTGCAGGACCGATTGGAGCAGGTCGTGCGGCTGATTCGTTCGAAAGGTGTGGGCGTGTATTTCGTCACCCAATCGCCGGGCGACCTGCCGGATGACGTACTGGCCCAGTTGGGGTTGCGGATCCAGCATGGATTGCGCGCGTTCACCGCCAAGGAGCAGAAATCCCTGCGCGCCGTGGCGGAGGGCTTTCGGCCGAACCCGGCGTTCGATACCTTGTCGGTGCTGACCGAACTCGGGATCGGCGAGGCTTTGGTCGGCACTTTGCAGGATAAAGGCACGCCCGGGATGGTCCAGCGGGTGCTGGTGGCTCCGCCGCAGTCGCGGATCGGGCCATTGACCGAGACGGAGCGCACGGTGCTGATTGCCGGATCCGCATTCAAGGGGCGTTACGACAAGCCGATCGACCGCGAGTCGGCGTATGAAGTGCTGTTGGGGCGTAAAGGACTGGCCCCGGAACCGGACGCCGCTCCAGGTAAACCGGCAGCCGAAGAGCCCAGTTTCACCGACAAGGCCGGTGAATTCCTCGGCACGGCGGCAGGGCAGGCGCTGAAATCGGCGATGCGCCAGGCGGCCAATCAGTTGGGCCGACAATTGGTACGCGGGCTGATGGGTTCATTGCTCGGCGGCAGCAAACGCCGGTAGGAGCGAGCTTGCTCAACGATTACGCGCTCTTATAGAGCCGGCGCGGTGCCGGTAGGAGGCAGTTTTAAACCTTGGGCTTGGCGTGCGCCGCAAGGCGCTCCAGCGCCGCCCGCAGATTCGGATCAGTGATCCCCTCGGCCGTGGCCTGGATGGTCGCGCCCGCATCGGTCGACAATCTGATGGTATGACCGGCCGCGCCTTGCTGGACCGTGGGTGGCTGCACCTTGAACAGAATCCGCGTCAGGCTGGCGAACTCATCGAACAGCTGCAATTGCCGCTGCAGACGCTTTTGCTGATAACGCAAACGAGTGGCCCAGTGACCGTCGGTGACAATCAGCAACAAACTGCCTTCGCGCCACGATGCCACATGGCAATGTTCGCGCGCAGCGGGCTGCAACTGGCTTTCCACCAGGCGTTGTAAATGACCCAGGCGTTGAGCGTGGCCAAAGATGGCTTTGAGCGGTTTGGCTTCGCGAAGCAGAACGGCGGGTGCTCTGGCCGTAAGAGGGCGAAATGCCATGATCAGACACCTGAAGTAACAGAGCGGCCATGGTAGCAGAAAGCACCGCATGCGCCCGACCCATTGCGTTGCGAGCGCTTTACCCATTAAATCAACGAGTAACTTATGCCGTCAACGGCTTGAAGTTCAGCAAAAAGCCCTTATTTTAAGTAAGCCCCGTCACAGCGCTGTGCCAGCATCGTGGAATAACGCCACTTTCCTCACCACCGTTTCCGGGTAGAATGCTCGTTCGCATGCGGCCATGAGGGCTGCTCGGGCGACTCACGGGGCCGCCCTCCATCCCTTTAGTGTGGAAGATCCTGCCGATATGTTTGCGCCTTTGTTAAAGAAACTTTTTGGAAGCAAGAACGAGCGTGAAGTCAAACGCATGCTCAAGACGGTGCAACTCGTCAATGCCTTCGAAGAGCAAATGGTGGCCCTTTCGGACGATCAATTGCGTGCCAAGACAGCCGAGTTCAAGGCCCGCATCGCCAAAGGGGAAACCCTCGACAAGCTGCTGCCCGAAGCCTTTGCGGTCGCCCGCGAAGCCGGCAAGCGCGTCATGGGTATGCGCCACTTCGATGTCCAGTTGATCGGCGGCATGACCTTGCACGAAGGCATGATCGCGGAAATGCGCACCGGTGAAGGCAAGACCCTGGTGGCAACCCTGGGCGTTTACCTCAACGCACTGTCCGGCAAGGGCGTGCACGTTGTGACGGTGAACGACTACCTGGCCCGCCGTGACGCCAACTGGATGCGTCCGCTCTACGAGTTCCTCGGCATGACGGTCGGTGTGGTGACACCTTTCCAGCCGCCGGAAGAGAAGCGCGCCGCTTATGCTGCCGACATCACCTACGGCACCAACAACGAATACGGTTTCGACTACCTGCGCGACAACATGGCGTTCAGCATGGAAGAAAAATTCCAGCGCGAACTCAATTTTGCCGTGATCGACGAAGTCGACTCCATCCTCATCGACGAAGCCCGTACCCCGCTGATCATTTCCGGTCAGGCCGAGGACAGCTCCAAGCTGTACATCGAGATCAACAAACTGATCCCGCAGCTCGAGTTGCACGTCGAAGAAGTCGAAGGCGAAGTCACCAAGGCTGGGCACTACACCGTCGACGAAAAGACCCGTCAGGTCGAACTCAACGAAGCCGGTCACCAGTTCATCGAAGACATGCTGACCCGCGTCGGCCTGCTGGCGGAAGGCGAGAGCCTGTACTCGGCACACAACCTGGGCCTGCTGACTCACGTTTATGCCGGTCTGCGTGCGCACAAGCTGTTCCATCGCAACATCGAATACATCGTGCAGGACGGTCAGGTTGTCCTGGTCGACGAACACACCGGTCGTACCATGCCGGGTCGCCGTCTGTCCGAAGGCCTGCACCAGGCCATCGAAGCCAAGGAAAACCTGAACATCCAGGCCGAAAGCCAGACCCTGGCATCGACCACGTTCCAGAACTACTTCCGTCTGTACAACAAACTGTCCGGCATGACCGGTACCGCTGACACCGAGGCGTTCGAATTCCACCAGATCTACGGTCTGTCGGTGATGGTGATCCCGCCGAACAAGCCGCTGGCGCGTAAAGACTACAACGACCTGGTGTTCCTGACCGCCGAAGAGAAATACGCGGCGATCATCAACGACATCAAGGAATGCATGACCCAGGGCCGTCCGGTGCTGGTGGGTACTGCAACCATCGAAACGTCCGAGCACATGTCCACGCTGCTCGACAAGGAAGGCATCGAACACAAGGTCCTGAACGCCAAGTTCCACGAAAAGGAAGCCGAGATCATCGCCCAGGCCGGTCGCCCCGGCGCACTGACCATCGCCACCAACATGGCCGGTCGTGGTACCGACATCCTGTTGGGCGGCAACTGGGAAGTGGAAGTCGCGTCCCTGGAAAATCCAACGCCGGAGCAGATCGCCCAGATCAAGGCCGACTGGCAAAAACGTCACCAGCAAGTGCTGGAGTCGGGCGGCTTGCAGGTGATCGCTTCCGAGCGTCACGAATCGCGCCGCATCGACAACCAGCTGCGCGGTCGTGCCGGTCGTCAGGGTGACGCCGGTTCCAGCCGTTTCTACCTGTCGCTGGAAGACAGCCTGATGCGTATCTTCGCCTCGGACCGGGTGAAGAACTTCATGAAGGCCCTGGGCATGCAGTCCGGTGAAGCGATCGAGCACCGCATGGTGACCAACGCCATCGAGAAGGCCCAGCGCAAGGTTGAAGGCCGTAACTTCGACATTCGTAAACAACTGCTCGAGTTCGACGACGTCAACAACGAACAACGTAAAGTGATCTATCACATGCGTAATACGTTGCTGGCCGCGGACAACATCGGCGAAACCATCGCCGACTTCCGTCAGGACGTGCTCAACGCGACGGTCAGTGCGCACATTCCACCGCAATCGCTGCCTGAGCAGTGGGACGTGGCCGGTCTGGAAGCGGCACTGCAAAACGACTTCGGCGTGGCGTTGCCGATCCAGCAATGGCTCGACGAAGATGATCACCTCTACGAAGAAACCCTGCGCGAGAAGCTGCTGAGCGAACTGATCGCCGCTTATAACGAGAAAGAAGACCAGGCCGGTGCCGAAGCACTGCGCACCTTCGAGAAGCAGATCGTGCTGCGTGTGCTCGACGACCTGTGGAAAGACCACCTGTCGACCATGGATCACCTGCGTCATGGCATCCACTTGCGTGGTTACGCCCAGAAGAACCCGAAGCAGGAATACAAGCGCGAGTCGTTCACGCTGTTCTCCGAGCTGCTGGATTCGATCAAGCGCGATTCGATTCGGGTGCTGTCCCACGTTCAGGTTCGCCGCGAAGACCCGATCGAAGAAGAGCAGCGCCTGCGTCAGGAAGCCGAAGCATTGGCGGCGCGCATGCAGTTCCAGCACGATGAAGCACCGGGTCTTGAGCAGCCGCAACTGCTCGGTGAAGAGGTCGACGTCGCCCTCGCCACCGCGCCGGTACGCAACGAACAGAAGCTGGGCCGCAACGAACTGTGCTATTGCGGTTCGGGCAAGAAATTCAAGCATTGCCACGGGCAGATCCAGTAAACCCCGTTACATACGCTGAAATACCTGCGCCGCGACCGGCTCCAGCCGTCGCGGCGTTTTACCATTTAATACCACCGTTCATTACATGGCGGTGCAGACAACCTCTTATTTAAGGAGCGCATTCATGGCTGTTGGTCTTGGTCCTTTGCCAACGTTGCACCCGGTCGCCGGTTTTGAACTCGGTATCGCCTCGGCCGGCATCAAGCGCCCGGGGCGCAAGGATGTCGTGGTCATGCGCTGTGCCGAAGGCTCCACCGTGGCGGGCGTATTCACCCTGAACGCGTTTTGCGCAGCGCCTGTGATCCTGGCCAAGCAACGCGTGCAAGGCCCGGTGCGTTACCTGCTGACCAACACCGGCAATGCCAACGCCGGCACCGGTGAACCCGGCCTGGCCGCCGCCGAGCGCACCTGCGCCAGACTGGCGGAGCTGACCGGCGTCGATGCGGGCCAGGTGCTGCCGTACTCCACCGGCGTGATCGGCGAACCGCTGCCGGTCGAGAAGATCGAAGGCGCGCTGCAAGCCGCACTCGATGACCTGTCGGTGAATAACTGGGAAGCTGCCGCCACTGGCATCATGACCACCGATACCCTGCCCAAGGGCGCCAGTCGCCAGTTCGAGCATGACGGCGTGACCATCACCGTCACGGGTATCAGCAAAGGCGCGGGCATGATCCGTCCAAATATGGCGACCATGCTCGGCTACATCGCCACCGACGCCAAAGTCGCACGCGAGGTGTTGCAAAACCTGCTGCTGGACGGCGCCAACAAGTCGTTCAATCGCATTACCATTGATGGCGACACCTCGACCAACGACTGCTGCATGCTCATTGCCACCGGTCAGGCTGCGCTGCCGGAAATCACTGAAGCCAGCGGTGAATTGTTTGCCAAGCTGAAACAGGCCGTGTTCGAAGTGTGCATGGACGTGGCTCAGGCCATCGTTCGCGACGGCGAAGGTGCGACCAAATTCGTCACCGTCGAAGTCAACGGTGGTGGCAATCATCAGGAATGCCTGGACGTCGGCTACACCGTGGCCCATTCGCCGTTGATCAAGACCGCGCTGTTCGCCTCCGACCCGAACTGGGGGCGTATCCTGGCCGCTGTCGGCCGTGCTGGCGTACCGGACCTGGACGTGAGCAAGATCGACGTGTTCCTCGGCGAAGTGTGCATCGCCAGCCGTGGCGCCCGTGCCTCGACCTACACCGAAGCCCAGGGCGCGGCGGTGATGCAGCAGGCAGAAATCACCATCCGGATCGAACTGGGTCGCGGCGATTGCAGCGAAACCATCTGGACTACTGACTTGTCCCACGAGTACGTGAAGATCAACGCTGAATATCGCACCTGAATCATCTGTAGGAGCCGGCTTGCCGGCGAAGGCGTCTTCAGCCGCGATTGAAGTGTCGAGGCCGCTACCGCTATTGCTGGCAAGCCAGCTCCTACAGGAGTTTTTCCTGCTCGAGGACGCTGAACATGAGTTATCACCTGATCATCGGCGACAAACTGTATTCCTCCTGGTCCCTGCGCGGCGCCCTGGCTCTTGACCTGACCGGCGCCCCCTACACCGAAGAACTGATCAAGCTCAACCAGCCGGACACCCGTGAGCGCCTGCTCAAGCATTCGCCCACCGCCAAAGTCCCGCTGCTGAAAACCGCACACGGCACCCTCGCCGATTCCCTGGCGATTGCCGAATACCTGGCCGAACAGTTCCCCGACGCCGGCCTCTGGCCCAAGGACGTCGCCGCCCGTGCCCAGGCCCGTTCGGCATGCGCGCAGATGCACAGCGGTTTCTTCGCGATGCGTAATCACATGCCATTCGACCTGAGCCACGACGCACCGCTGTCGCCGACACCGGATGACGTCCAGGCAGACATCGCGCGCATGTTGGCGTTGTGGGCCGAGTGCCGCGCGGTCGCGACCGGCACCGGTCCGTTCCTGTTTGGTGGCGCCACCCTGGCCGATGCCTTCTTTGCGCCGATCGCCGTGCGCCTGCGCACCTATCAGGTCAAGCTGCCCCCAGCGGACGAAACCTACATCAATACGATCTACCAATGGCCAGCCTTCAAGGCTTGGCAGAAGGCAGGTCTGGAGGAGGTCGGGCAGTGAAACGAGTCCATGTAGCCGCCGCCGTCATCCGCGATGGCAGCGGCAAGATCCTCATCGCCCGCCGGGCCGATACCCAGCATCAGGGTGGGCTGTGGGAGTTTCCGGGTGGCAAGGTCGAGGACGACGAATCCGTCGAAATCGCCCTGGCCCGCGAGCTCAACGAAGAACTGGGCATTGTGGTCAATGCGGCGCGGCCGTTGATCAAGGTCCGGCACGATTACCCCGACAAGCAGGTGTTGCTGGATGTCTGGGAAGTCTCGGACTTTTCCGGCGAGCCTCACGGGGCCGAGGGGCAGCCTCTGGAGTGGGTGGCGCACCGTGACCTGCTGAACTACGAGTTCCCGGCGGCCAACCAGCCGATCGTTGCGGCGGCACGACTGCCGGCGCAGTACCTGATCACCCCTGAAGACCTGGACACCCCGGTCTTGCTGCGCGGTATCCAGAAAGCCATTGCCGGTGGCATCAGGCTGATCCAGTTGCGGGCACCCAACGGTTACGACCCGAAGTACCGCGATCTGGCGGTGGACGCAGCGGGGCTGTGTGCCGGCAAGGCGCAGTTGATGATCAAGGGCCCATTCGAATGGCTGGGCGATTTTCCGTCTGCCGGCTGGCACATCACCTCAAAGCAACTGCGCAAGTACGCGGCGGCGGGCCGCCCGCTACCGGCGTCGCGCTGGTTGGCGGCATCTTGTCATGACGCTGAAGAACTGGCACTGGCCGAACAGATGGGTGTGGACTTTGTGACCCTGTCGCCCGTGCAGCCGACCCTGACTCATCCCGACGCTCAGCCGTTGGGTTGGGAGCAGGCTTCGGCGTTGATCGAGGGTTTCAGCAAGCCGGTGTTTTTGCTCGGTGGCGTTGGCCCGGCGGAGCAGCAAAAGGCCTGGGAAGCCGGGGCGCAGGGTGTGGCGGGGATTCGGGCGTTCTGGCCAGAAGCTTGATTCTGCGGTGAGCCGGCTGGCCTCTTCGCGAGCAAGCCCGCTCCCACAGGGAATGAACGCGGTCGACTGTGGGAGCGGGCTTGCTCGCGAAGGCGCCTGAAGGGCGCCGATTAATCTTGAGGCTTCACCGCCGGCTGCCACAAAATCTCCGCAACCCCCTGCCGCTTCGCAATCAACCTCGCCACCACAAACAACAAATCCGACAACCGATTGATATAGGCCAACCCAACGCCAGCCAACGGCTCGAGCGCATTCAACTGCTGGCACCGCCGCTCGGCCGTGCGCGCCAGGCTGCGGCAGACATGCGCCTGGGCAATCAACGCCGAACCACCCGGCAAGATGAAGTTCTCCAGCGGCCCGAGCTCTTCATTCCACAGATCGATCGCCGTTTCCAACCGTTCAATTTCTGCCAGGTCCAATGCCTGATACACCGGCATCGCCAGTTCGCCACCCAAGTCGAACAACCGATGCTGACAAGGCGCCAACACCTCAATGATCTCGCTCAGTCCCGGATACGTGACACGTTCAACCGCCAAGTCGGCCAACAGCACGCCCACCTGACTGTTCAGGGTGTCGACCTCGCCAATCGCCTCGATCCGCGGATGATCCTTGGGCACGCGGCGGCCGTCGCCCAGCCCGGTTTCGCCTTTGTCGCCGGTGCGGGTGTAAATTTTCGACAAGCGAAAGCCCATGGTTACCTCGATAGCTGATTGAGTTCTTGAGAGACGAGCGGGGTGCCCGCCAAGGGTAGGCGCAAGGTAAAGCAAGTGCCTTGCCCGAGGGTCGATTGCACTTCCATCTGGCCCTTGTGGTTGTTGGTGATGATGAAATACGAAACCGACAGGCCAAGGCCGGTGCCCTGGCCGATTTCCTTGGTGGTGAAGAACGGCTCGAATGTACGCTTGCGCACGCTTTCGCTCATGCCGATGCCGTTGTCTTCGACCTGGATTTCCGCCCAGGGAGGATTCAGCCGGGTGCGCAGAATGATCCGCCCCGGTTCGCGATCGTCTTCGCGTTGGTGAATCGCTTGGGCGGCGTTTTTCAACAGGTTGAGCAGCACTTGCTCCAGTTCGTTGGCGGTGCCGGGTACCGGGCCGAGTTGCGGATCGAACTGGCGGATGATCGCCTGGCCCTTGAAATCGAACCCGATCGCCAGGTCGAAGTCGTTTCCGGCAATTTCCACCGCTTGATCGATCAACGCCGGCAGATCACACGGTGCCATCTGCCGGGTGCTGCGGCGGCTGAAGCTGAGCATGTGGGTGACGATCTTCGCCGCCCGGGCGCCCGCCTGTTGAATGCCATCGAGCAACTGCGGCACTTCCCGCGCCTGCAGGTATTGGTTGACCGTCTCCAGTTGAACGCCGATTTGCTCGGCCTGTTCAAGGTTTTTGGGCAGGTCGGGGGACAGGCGCCGACGAATGTTTTGCACGTTGTGCAGGATCGCCCCCAACGGGTTGTTGATCTCATGGGCCATGCCGGCGGCGAGACCGCCAACCGAGAGCATTTTTTCCGACTGCACCATCATTTCTTCCAGGGACAGGCGCTGGGTGATGTCGTCGATCCGGATCACCACACCACGCCCGGCGCCGCCCATCAGCGGATAGAACGTCAGGGCGTAGTGCCTGGGTTCTTCGTCCTTGAACCAGGTCACGCGCTCGATCTTGGCCACCGTATGCTGTTCGACGGTTTGCTTGAGCTGCGGCAGAAACGGCTTGAGCGGTTCGAACGCGAGGAAAATCGGCTGGTTCAATGCCTCGTCCAGGCGCGTGCCGGACAGGGCGCTGGCCTCCTGATTCCACTGGGTGACATAGAGTTGTTCATCGAGGGCAATCAATGCCGAGGGCATGGAGTCGATAATGCTGTTGAGGTAGTTCTGGAACCCGGTGAGCTTCTTTTCGATCTTGCTGCGCACCTGGACTTCCAGTTCCAGCTTGCGATTGGTATGACGGGTTTCTTCGGCCAGGCCCTGGGCCTGGTCATAAGCGGCCTGGGAATCGTCCCGAGCGCGTTTGAGTTGCTGCTCCCTGGCCTCGATGCGCGAGAGCATGGTATTGAAGGCCTCGGCCAGGCTGCCGATTTCGTCATGGTTGCCGCGGGAGGCGCGCAGGGCGTAGTTCTCCTCCCGGGTCACTTGCCGGGACAACTCTTCGAGCTGATGGATCGGCCGGGTGATCAGCCGTTTGATCTGCCGGGCGATCATCAGCCACAACAGCACGCTGAAGATCAGAATCCCGAGGCTGGCGGTCAGGGTGCCGGTGTAGAACGCCATCGGCAATTCGCTGCTGGCCACCAGCAGCAGGTGCCCCGGCGCAGTGCCCGGGCGGGGCAGGGTGATCACTTGATTGCTGCGAAACTCGGTGGCCTGCCAGGATTCGATGTGCCGGTAGCGCTCCGGCAGCTTCAGCTTTTCGCCATGCTGCAACTGCGCCAGGCGTTCGCCCTTGCCGTCATAAAGGGCCGCTGCGCGCAGGGGGGAATAGCTGTTGAGCTCGTTGAGCAAGCGTTCGGCGCTTTGCGGCGACTTCAGGGCGTCGGACACCAGGCTCGGGTTGGACACCAGGCGGCCGATGGTCTGCAAGGCCTGGGGTGCCATGCTTTCCTGAGAAATGTAGTACGCGGCGCTGATGAATGTCAGGTTGGCGACCAGCAGGACGGTGGTCAACAGCACCAGCAAGGCGGCCAGCAGTTTCTGGCCGACTGGAAGGTTTTCGAGGCGCTGGCGCAGTGGCATCAGGTTCATCGCTGAAAAGGAACAAGTGGCCAGCGTAGCCGCTGCTCAGTCGCTGGGCAATCCAAGGCTATGCAGATGGGTCCGCAACCGTTGCTGAAGTTGATTGAGGTGCGGCAGGTTCAACTGATGACGGGAGGCCACTTTGCAGGCATGCCCCAACAGGTAGCTGATTTCGGTCCGGCGCCGGTGGCTGACGTCCTGGTACATCGACGAATAGTTGGCGGCGGTGGCGTGGATCACCCGTTCGACTTCCGATTGCAGGTCCTCGGCGGCTGCCGGTTGGCCGCAACGCTCGAGCAGTTCCGTCAGTTCGCCGCAGAGGGTGGCGACTTCGCAATGATGGTCCTGCAGGCCGCCGTTGCGACAATCGTGCAGCACGGTCAACGGATTGATCGCACAATTGAGCGCCAGCTTTCGCCACAGCCGGGTCAGGATGTCGGTGCTCCATTCGTGGGGAATGCCTGCGGCGTCCAGGTCATCCAGCCAGATCGGCGCCACCGGATGACCGGCGTCCCCCAGCCAGGTGTAACCATGCCCGGCGAATACCACGCGCCAGTCGCCATCGCGAAAGGCCCCTTCGGTGCTTGAAGCGCTGATGCAGCGCGCCTGCGGCACTTGGGCTGCGACGGCATCCTGACTGCCAAGACCGTTCTGCAACAGAATCAGCTCGGCGCCGGGGGCCAGGCGCGGTGCCACCCGGGCCACGGCTTGCTCGGCGTCGTAGGCTTTGCAGGCCACCAGCAGTCGATTGATCGGCTCGGCGCTGTCGGGCGTCTCGGCGGGGACGGGGTAGCATTGCGCTGCACCGTGTTCGACCAGCGTCAACCCGCCCGCCGAGGCGTACGCCTGCAGGCGCGCGGCGTCGCGCACAATCAGCCGGACCGGCACCTCGGCTCGCGCCAGTCGTGTCGCCCATAAGGTGCCAAGGCTGCCGGCGCCCAGAACATGCCAGGTGGTGGACATCAGCTTTTTGCTCTGTTTAAGGCGCGCATGGGAGGCTCGCAGTGAATGATGGGAAAGACCCGTTATAATCAGCGCGGATTTTAACCGCAAGCCAGGCGTGCTCCATCGTGATCGAGCACGCCCTTTTATTGGAGAGATTACATGCCGTCGTTCGACGTGGTATCCGAACTGGACAAACACGAAGTCACCAACGCGGTCGAGAACGCCGTCAAGGAACTCGATCGCCGTTATGACCTGAAAGGCAAGGGCACCTTCGAGTTCAAGGAAAAGGACCTGACCGTCAACCTGACCGCCGAGGCCGATTTCCAGCTTGAAGCGATGATTGAGATCCTCAAGCTGGCCCTGGTCAAGCGCAAAATCGATGTGCAGTGCCTTGAAGTCAAGGATGCCTATGCCTCTGGCAAGCTGATGAAGCAGGAAGCGGTCCTCAAGGAGGGCATCGACAAGGAGCTGGCGAAGAAGATCGTTGCCCACGTCAAGGACGCCAAGCTCAAGGTCCAGGCTGCGATCCAGGGTGAGCAGGTGCGCATCACCGGCAAGAAGCGTGACGACCTGCAAGAAGCCATTGCCGCCCTGCGCGCCAAGACCTTCGACATGCCGCTGCAGTTCAACAACTTCCGCGACTGACCGTTCAGGCGGGAACCTCTCGGCGTTTTCGGCGTCCGAGGCCCGATGGCAGAAACGATCGAGCCCGCCAGGGGCGGGTCTTTTCTGCCGCTCATTTTTCGCGTGCCGGGTAGCCGGGAATCAGGAGAAAGAAGATGGATTTGAATGCTGAAGTGGACAATCTGGTCAAGGCATCCCAAGCCTGGATTCCGATGATCATGGAATACGGCAGTCGTGTACTGCTGGCGATCATCACCCTGGGCATCGGCTGGTGGCTGATCAACAAAGTGACGCAAAAGCTCGGCGGGCTGCTGGCGCTGCGTAACGCCGACCTGGCGCTGCAAGGCTTCATCAGCAGCCTGGCGAACATTATCCTCAAGGTGCTGCTGATCGTCAGCGTGGCCTCGATGATCGGCGTGGAAACCACTTCGTTCGTTGCCGCCATCGGTGCCGCCGGTCTGGCCATTGGCCTGGCCTTGCAGGGCAGCCTGGCGAACTTCGCTGGCGGCGTGCTGATTCTGTTGTTCCGCCCGTTCCGCATCGGCGACTGGATTGAAGCCCAGGGTGTGGCCGGTACCGTCGACAGCATCCAGATTTTCCATACCGTGCTGCGCACCGGCGATAACAAGACCATCATCGTTCCTAACGGCAATCTGTCGAACGGCATCATCACCAACACTAACCGTCAGCCGACCCGCAAGGTTGTGTTTGATGTAGGCGTGGATTACGAAGCGGACTTGCAGAAGGCCCGTGAAGTATTGCTGGAACTGGCGAAGGACCCGCGAGTATTGGCCGAACCTGCTCCGGAAGCGGTGATTTCCACCTTGGGCGACAGTTCGATCACTGTTTCCCTGCGTGTCTGGGTGAAAACGGCCGATTATTGGAGTGTGATGTTCATGTTCAACGAACAATCGCGCGATCGGCTGAAAAACGCCGGGATCGATATTCCGTTTCCGCAGCGGGTTATTCGAGTCGTTCAGGACTCCGCACCGGCGTAATGAACCGTTCAGTTCATGTTTGGCCTGTCGGCCAGGGATGTTCACTAGAGCCCGATTCGTTAAGCACAATGCAGTAGCCAATAAAAAAGGCCCATCCGAAGATGGGCCTTTTTTTTTATTGCCGCAAACTAACTGCTTTCGATTACAAGATCGACAGCGGGTAGTCGACGATCAGGCGGAACTCGTCGATGCTGCCTTCGCCTTGGTCGGCGTTGGCGCGGTGCCATGCTTGACGAATGCGGAAGGACAGGTCTTTGGCCGGGCCAGTCTGCACTACGTATTTGGCTTCAACGTTGGTTTCGTGGTGTTTGCCATCTTCGCCATACAGACCCGCGTAGGCGCTGTTGGTCGGAGTGTTGGAACCGTCGATATCCCAGCCTTTCACATAACGGGTCATGAAGCTCAGGCCCGGAACGCCGTACTCGGCCATTTTCAGGTCATAACGAACTTGTGCAGATTTTTCGTTCGGACCGTTGAAGTCGGAGTACTGGATGGAGTTGGCGAGGAAGATCGAGTCGCCGCCGCGGTTGTTCTTGCCCACGCCGATGTAGTCGAACGGCGTGTCGCCGTTGACTTTCTGGAAGCCGACGGTGAGGGTGTGCGCTTTCAGGAAGGAGAAAGCAGCTGCCAGGGAGAACGTGGTGTTGCTGATGTCGCCTGCTTCAGCGTCACCCGAATCGTCGGTGCGGTAGATGTTACCGTCCAGGTTAACCGACTGATCGCCACCCATTGGGATGGTGTAGTTCAGGTTGGCGTAGTACTGATCCCAGATGTCTTCCAGCTTGGCGCCGTAGAGCGATGCGCTCAGGTTTTCAGTGATGCCGTACTTGCCACCGAAATAATCGATAGTGTTGGCTTCAACGCCGGCGTAGTTGGCGTACAGGCCACCTTGGCTAGAGTTTTTGTCCTGGCTGCTCGCCGAGTAGAAGTGGCCGGCTTCGAGGTCAAGGTCTTTGACTTCGCTGCTCTGCAGTTGGAAACCGGTAGCAGTTTGCGGAAGGATACGGGAGCCGCCAACAGCGAACACTGGTGCGGTGCTTGGCTGCATCTCACCGAATTTCAGTTCGGTTTTGGAAATGCGAGCCTTGACTGCGCCACCGGCCTTGCCCTGGCTGTCATTGTTTTCGCCTGCAGCGTTAGTGCTCAGGTTGCCCGAACCCGAGTACTTGTCGGAGCCGTCCAGTTTGATCGCCAGGTAACCGAAGGCGTCAACCCCAAAACCTACGGTGCCTTGGGTGTAACCGGAGCTGAATACACCGTGGAAACCCTGGGTCCAGTCTTTATCGTCGACTGCGCCATCTTTCTTGTTACGGTTGAAATAGTAGTTGCGAAGCAGCAAGTCGAATTTTGCGTCTTCAACAAAACCTTTGGCTTCGGCCTGGTCGCCTACGAAAGGTGCGGCCGTTGCCAATTGAGTACCGGCTGCTGCTGCAACTGCCAGTGCGATCATGCTCCACTTCATCACGCGCATCGTGATTTGCTCCTTTGGTTTTTAGAAGAGTACTGCCGTCCCACCTGTTTTATTATCTGGGCGGCTCTTTCTTTTTGTGTCGGCGCAAACTTATATCACGCCGACCATGTTGGCGATACTTGCGTACCTCACCTTTCAGCTTCTTTACGACCCTGTCGCAAATGGCTGGGTAGATGTCGCAAATTTACAGCCCCGACGCAAGTGGATTGACAACTTCAGCGTCGTTTTTCCGGGCTTGAGTATCGGTAAAAAGAGTCCCTGATGAAACGTTTGAATCTCCATTGGGCAACCCTGCCACTGTTTTTATGTGCCTCGAAGGCTTCCGCTTCCAGCGGACGCTTTAAAGGCGATGTGGGTGTGAATGCAACAAGCGTGCACAAATCAGAAATCTCTTGCGATATTTTTCTGAAGGCCTGCCTGTCGCGGTAAAAACCTCATGAAACCTAGGGTTCAAGCCTGTTTTGTCGGGCCTTGACGCCATGGATTGCATGGTGTTGCGTCACCTTGGCCGTCGGCGTGACCATCAAAAACGTTACCGGTTCACCCCGCCAGTGAGTAAACGGCGGATGCCCGTCGCATCCAGCGTAGACGCACTGTGCGGTTTTGGTGCAAAAAATCCTGATCGCTGTGCTGATTTCACACAGTGCCGCCCTCTGGAAAATTCGAACGCATCGTTGTTAATCAGTCATTTCGGCGTTTTTTCGTCTGCGCCGGTTCCGTGTTGGTGCGTCTCGATGAAAAATGTCCCAGCTTGGGTCGCTTGTTCATGCTTGGGCTCGCTTTGATGGGTTTCGGCGTGAAGCACGCGCCGATCGCGGGTATGCTGCCGTCCTGTCGCTTGGTGCGCCGCCCCACCGGACGGGCGCTAAGCTGAAAATGAATGACCAGGCGGGAGTGCGCGCGATGTTCGCTTTAGATCCACGACTTCAACAAGACACGCTACCGATCGGGGATTTCCCGCTTTGCCGGTTGCTGTTGTCCAACGACTCGAACTATCCCTGGTTCATCCTGGTGCCACGCCGCGAGGATATCAGCGAGATATTTCAGTTGGATGTCGCAGATCAACAGCAGCTGTGGCAGGAAACGACTGCGCTGGCGGAAACGCTCAAGGACTCGTTCGACGCGGACAAATTGAACGTCGCGGCCCTGGGTAACGTCGTCAGTCAGTTGCACATGCATGTGATTGTGCGCAAGCGCGAGGACGCGGCGTGGCCAGCCCCGGTCTGGGGCAAGCACCCGGCGTTGCCTTACAGTGCCGAACAGGTCGCGGCAATACGTGAGCGGCTGCGTCTGGTGTTAACCGATGATTTCACGTTTTTTCTGGAGGGCTGAATCATGAGCCTGGAAGCACGCGTTACCGATCTGGAGAGCCAGATGGCATTTCAGGATGACACCATCCAGGCATTGAATGATGTGCTGGCGGCACAGCAGCGGGCGGTTGAACGCCTGCAATTGCAAATGGCGGCCTTGCTCAAGCGCCAGGAGGAAATGGTCGGCCAGTTCGAATCCTTCGAAGAAGAGGCGCCCCCGCCGCACTATTGAACCCGCGGGGTTCAATTGACGCGCAATAAAAAACCGCGAACAGCCAGGCTGTTCGCGGTTTTTTTCAGCCTTGAATCAGCGACGCGGCAACGCGGCGATCACATCTTCGGCTTGCAGGCCCTTGTCACGGTTCATGACGGAGAACTCAACGCGCTGGCCTTCGACCAGGACACGATGGCCTTCGCCCCGAATGGCCCGGAAATGCACGAAAATATCATCGCCGGAGTCACGGGAAATAAAGCCGAAGCCTTTGGAGGTGTTGAACCACTTGACGGTGCCCGTATCGCGGTTGCTCATGTCATAACTTGGCGACGCGGCGGCCGGTGACGATTTGTAGAAGCTGATGGCCAGGTGCAGGAGAACGGCGACCAGGGCAGCAAGCAGGCTGAACAGAACGGCAGGTTGACCGGCGATGACAGGCATCTTCGCGATCAGCGTCAGGGTTTGCAAGACAACAGCCAGGACCAGCAGGGCGCTGACCAGGTTTTGCAATTGATGACGCGTACCTTTGTTCCAGTAGGGAATGACAGGTGCAAGGGTGAGGTTGAGCAGGCCGAAAAAGGCCAGGTACAGCGCATCGGGTTGTTGCAGGTAAGGAACAGCTTCAGGTTGCAGGCTAGGGATGAAGGACAGCAGCAAGGCTGCTGCGCCCATTAGCAGGTGGACGATTTTCAACATTTTGATTAACTCACGTTAAGACGGATCACAAGGAAGAGCTGACGGAGCACGGTTCGCTTCAGAACAATAAGAGGCGTTGGACACGTACCCGCTATCAGCCTATGCGCAGCACCCGGAAAAATAGAGGCCGACGACACACCGCCTATTTAACAGCAAAGCCGCAGGCTACTCAAATCAAGGAGTCCGGCGGTTCGCCGGGGACGGTTTGGCGCAGATCACCGGGGCATCCAGGCTGCGGTGTGGCGACAGGCTTGCTACAGTGGTCCTGCACCTGTCGGATGAATTTCATCACCTTTAGGGGAAACGCATGGCAATCGATATCGGAATCAGTGAAGAGGATCGCAAGTCCATCGTCGAGGGGCTTTCACGCCTGTTGTCGGACACTTATGTACTGTATTTGAAAACCCATAACTTCCATTGGAACGTCACCGGTCCCATGTTTCGGACCTTGCACTTGATGTTTGAGGAGCAATACAACGAGTTGGCCCTGGCCGTCGACTCGATTGCCGAGCGTATTCGCGCGCTCGGCTTTCCGGCGCCGGGTGCCTATTCCGTTTATGCGCGTCTTTCTTCTATCAAGGAAGAAGAGGGTGTGCCCAGTGCCGATGACATGATCAGGCAATTGGTCGAGGGGCAGGAAGCGGTCACGCGGACCGCGCGCGGGATCTTTCCGCTGCTCGATAAAGTCAGTGACGAGCCGACGGCCGACCTGCTGACCCAGCGTATGCAGGTCCACGAGAAAACCGCGTGGATGCTGCGATCACTGCTGGACCAGTAACAGACTCGAGCGCGGATGACACCCGGCCAGTGTCGTTCGCGCTTGAATGATTGGGCACCCGGTGGTGTGGGAAATCGTTCTGACGGGGACGGTCTCCATCATCTGTCTTCAGCTGTCGGCTTATCCTACGTTGATGGTCATAAAGTCATCTGGAGATAACTTTGCGCCTGCGCTTTTATAAGAATCGCAACAGGGTTCTTATACAAACCAGGTATGGCAAAGGAGTGTCACCGGTATGGTTAATGAAGGCAGGCAAAGCGAGGCAAGGGGGGGGTTACCCAAGGATATAAGGATCGATCCATTTGTCAGAGAATTCGATATGGGGCTGGCCGAGCCATTTTCCCGGTCCGTACGCTTGAATGGTTTTGCGACCTGTTTGCGGCTTGAACAGGTCTATTGGGATATTTTGGGCGAAATCGCCAAGGTCAATCGTTGCTCGGTCAGTACGCTGCTGTCTCATGTGGACCGTGAAGTGCATTTGCGGCACGGCGGGGTGAAGAATTTCAGCGCTCTGGTACGGGTTGTCTGTGTGGTGCACAGCCTGAAGGAAGGAAGTTGCCCGGCTACGGCCTAGCGGTGGCAGTGGAATGCTCGAGTGTCGATCTGTGCAGTCTTACGGCTGCACAGGCTGCATTTAATGGATATAATCCCGCTCTTTGCCGCAAAACCCAGCGTGAGCGGTAGCAATCTGATCGCCGAGACAACCCCCATGCCGATGTACGACTATCAATGTGCTTCCTGTGGTCATCAGTTGGAAGCCATTCAAAAGATCAGCGCAGCACCGCTGGTCGACTGCCCTGCCTGCCAGGCGCCAGAGCTTAAGAAGATGCTGTCCATGCCGGGATTCCGCCTCAGCGGCAACGGCTGGTACGAAACCGATTTCAAGACCGGTTCGAAGAAGAACCTGGCCGGCGGCGACAAGGCCGACTAGGGTCAGGAACCTGAGTTGAACGACACGTGCGAGCTCTTGCATCGTCTGGCGCCTTTCACAGGGGCAGGATACAGGCAAGGTCTCCAACCGAATTTCGAATTACGAGAAGTGAAACTACTACCATGATGCGCAGCCATTATTGCGGCCAACTGAACGAAAGCCTGGAAGGCCAGGAAATTACCCTTTGCGGATGGGTTCACCGTCGCCGTGACCACGGTGGGGTGATTTTCCTCGATATCCGTGATCGTGACGGTCTGGCCCAGGTGGTGTTCGACCCGGACCGCGCTGAAACCTTCGCCGCCGCCGATCGTGTGCGCAGCGAGTACGTGGTCAAGGTCACCGGTAAGGTCCGCCTGCGTCCGGCCGGTGCCGGCAACGCCAACATGGCGTCGGGCATGATCGAAGTGCTGGGCTACGAGCTGGAAGTGCTGAACGAAGCGGAAACCCCGCCGTTCCCGCTCAACGAATTCTCCGACGTCGGCGAAGAAACCCGCCTGCGTTATCGCTTCATCGACCTGCGTCGTCCGGAAATGCTCGAGAAGCTGCGCCTGCGTTCGCGCATGACCACCAGCATTCGTCGCTACCTGGACGAGAACGGCTTCCTCGACGTCGAGACGCCGATCCTGACTCGCGCCACCCCGGAAGGTGCTCGCGATTACCTGGTGCCGAGCCGTACTCACGCAGGTAGCTTCTTCGCCTTGCCGCAATCGCCGCAGCTGTTCAAGCAACTGCTGATGGTGGCCGGCTTCGATCGCTACTACCAGATCGCCAAGTGCTTCCGCGACGAAGACCTGCGTGCCGACCGGCAGCCTGAATTCACTCAGATCGACATCGAAACCAGCTTCCTCGATGAAAAAGACATCATCGGCCTTACCGAAGGCATGATCCGCAACCTGTTCAAGGAAGTGCTGGACGTGGAATTCGCCGAATTCCCGCACATGACCTGGGACGAGGCCATGCGCCGTTACGGTTCCGACAAGCCGGACCTGCGTAACCCGCTGGAACTGGTTGACGTTGCCGACCAGCTCAAGGACGTTGAATTCAAGGTCTTCAGTGGCCCGGCCAACGATCCGAAAAGCCGCGTTGCCGCTCTGCGCGTACCAGGCGGGGCGAGCATGCCGCGCAGCAAGATCGACGACTACACCAAGTTCGTCGGCATCTACGGTGCCAAGGGCCTGGCGTACATCAAGGTCAACGAGCGCGCCAAGGGTGTCGAGGGGCTGCAATCGCCTATCGTCAAGAATATCCCTGAAGCAGCCCTGAACACGATCCTTGATCGCGTTGGCGCGGTTGACGGCGACATCGTGTTCTTCGGCGCCGACAAAGCCAAGATCGTCAGCGAAGCCCTGGGCGCGCTGCGGATCAAGGTCGGTAACGATCTGAACCTGCTGACGTGCGAGTGGGCACCGATGTGGGTCGTCGACTTCCCGATGTTCGAAGAGAACGACGACGGCAGCTTCACCGCCTTGCACCACCCGTTCACTGCGCCGAAATGCAGCCCGGAAGAGCTGGAAGCCAACCCGGCAACCGCGCTGTCCCGTGCCTACGACATGGTGCTGAACGGCACCGAGCTGGGTGGCGGTTCGATCCGTATCCACCGCAAGGAAATGCAACAGTCGGTGTTCCGTCTGTTGGGTATCAGCGAAGCGGAACAGGAAGAGAAATTCGGCTTCCTGCTCGACGCCCTGAAATACGGCGCGCCGCCGCACGGTGGCCTGGCCTTCGGTCTGGACCGTCTGGTGATGCTGATGACTGGCGCCCAGTCGATCCGCGAAGTGATCGCCTTCCCGAAAACCCAGAGCGCGGCTTGCGTCATGACGCAGGCTCCGGGTCTGGTCGATGCCAAAGCATTGCGCGAACTGCACATTCGTCTGCGCGAAACGCCAAAAGCTGAGTAAGGCTGACCTTGCGGGCGCATCTTCGGATGCGCCCTTTCTTTATAGGCAGGTCGAGATTTTTATTTGCCGGCTGGCGCGTCATGGCGTGGCGGGCAATGTTTCAAAGAGAATTCGGAGCGAGATATGGCGGGTCATTCCAAGTGGGCGAACATCAAGCACCGCAAAGAACGTCAGGATGCCAAGAAGGGCAAGATTTTCACCAAGTGGATTCGTGAGCTGACGGTCGCTGCCCGTCAGGGTGGCGGCGATCCGGGTTCCAACCCGCGTTTGCGACTGGCGCTGGACAAGGCCCTTGGCGCGAATATGAGCCGGGACATCATCGACCGTGCGGTGGCCCGCGGTGCCGGTGCGGCCGATACCGACGACATGGTCGAACTGACCTACGAAGGCTACGGCCCAGGGGGTGTGGCGGTGATGGTCGAGTGCATGACCGACAACCGCAACCGTACCGCCGCGGCTGTGCGCCATGCGTTCAGCAAATGCGGGGGCAACCTCGGTACCGACGGTTCGGTGGCTTACCTGTTCGAGCGCAAGGGCCAGATCTCGTTCGCGCCAGGGGTCGATGAAGACGCGCTGATGGAAGCGGCCATGGAAGCCGACGCCGATGACGTGGTCACCCACGAAGACGGGTCCATCGACGTGTTCACTTCGTTTGCCGGTTTCTACTCGGTGCGTAACGCCCTGGAAGCCGCCGGTTTCAAAGGTGATGACGCGGAAATCGTGATGCTGCCGACCACCAGTGCCGAACTGGACCTGGAAGGCGCCGAGAAGGTGCTCAAGCTGATCGACATGCTCGAAGACCTGGATGATGTGCAGAACGTTTATTCCAACGCGGACATCCCGGAGTCAGTGGCCGCACAGCTCGGATAAGGGCAACTATTATTCAATGTGGGAGCGCTTGCTCGCGATGACGGATTTTCAGGCAACATTGTTGCTGAATGTGGAACCGTATTCGCGAGCAAGCCCGCTCCCACATTTGTTATTCGTGTATTGAATACCGTGTTTTTTCTGAACCCGCAGGCGTTATGACTTTAATTCTTGGTATCGACCCCGGTTCGCGCATCACCGGTTATGGCGTGGTATGTGATACCGGCCGTGGCTGCGTATACGTGGCATCGGGCTGCATCCGCACCGGTTCCGGCGAGTTGCACGAACGCCTGCAAATCGTCTATCGCAGCGTGCGTGAGGTCATCCAGACCTACGGGCCGGTGACCATGGGCATTGAAAAGGTGTTCATGGCGCGCAACGCCGACTCTGCGTTGAAGCTCGGCCAGGCCCGCGGCGCAGCGATCGTTGCCGGTGCCGAAGAAAACCTGGAAATCGCCGAATACACCGCCACCCAGGTCAAACAGGCCGTGACCGGCACCGGCGCGGCCAATAAAGAGCAGGTGCAGATGATGGTCATGCACATGTTGAAATTGACCAGCAAGCCGCAAATTGATGCCTCGGACGCCCTGGCCATTGCCATTTGCCATGCCCACACTCGTTCCAGCCTGTTGCCGCATGGCCTGGGCGCGGCACGCAGTCGTGGCGGGCGCCTGCGTCTCTGATAGCATCAACAATCATTTTTTATGGAGCGGGGGTTTTGCGCCTGGGTCGTCGGCGCAAAACCCTTGTTCCGTCAGTCGCCAGCACTGATCTGGCCAACGCTCAAGGATCTGAAACGTGATTGGACGCTTGCGCGGCACACTGGCTGAGAAACAGCCGCCGCACCTGATTCTGGATGTAAATGGTCTGGGGTATGAGCTGGAAGTGCCCATGACCACGCTGTATCGCTTGCCGTCGGTCGGTGAACCGCTGACCTTGCACACCCATTTAGTCGTACGCGAAGACGCGCAGTTACTCTATGGCTTCTTCGGCAAGCGTGAGCGAGACTTTTTTCGCGAGTTGATCCGTCTCAATGGTGTAGGGCCGAAACTGGCCCTGGCCTTGATGTCGAGTCTGGAAGTCGATGAGCTGGTGCGTTGCGTGCAGTCCCAGGACACCTCGGCCCTGACCAAGGTGCCGGGCGTGGGCAAGAAGACTGCCGAGCGTTTGCTGGTGGAACTCAAGGACCGCTTCAAGGCCTGGGAAACGGTACCGGCGATGTTCGCCCTGGTGCCAAACCAGCCGGGCGGGCCGGACGCGGCTCCGGTCGCCACCGCCGAAAATGACGCGGTCAGCGCGCTGATTTCCCTGGGCTACAAGCCGCAGGAAGCCAGCAAGGCGATTTCCGCGATCAAGGAGAAAGGTTTGAGCAGTGAAGACATGATTCGTCGCGCCCTGAAGGGAATGATTTAAGTGATTGAAGCTGACCGTCTGATCGCCGCCACGGGTGCCCCCCGTGACCGCGAGGAAGTCCAGGACCGGGCCATTCGTCCCGTCAGCCTGGCCGAATACATTGGCCAGCCGACCGTTCGCGAGCAAATGGAATTGTTCATCCAGGCGGCCCGTGGACGTAACGAGTCCCTGGACCACACATTGATCTTCGGCCCGCCGGGTCTGGGCAAGACCACCCTGGCCAACATCATCGCCCAGGAAATGGGGGTGTCGATCAAAAGCACGTCGGGCCCGGTCCTTGAGCGCCCGGGCGACCTGGCTGCGCTCCTGACCAACCTTGAGCCGCACGATGTGCTGTTCATCGACGAGATCCATCGACTCTCGCCGATCGTCGAAGAAGTGCTGTACCCGGCGATGGAGGATTTCCAGCTCGACATCATGATCGGCGAAGGGCCGGCTGCGCGCTCGATCAAGCTCGACCTGCCGCCATTCACCCTGGTCGGCGCGACCACGAGGGCCGGCATGCTGACCAATCCGTTGCGTGACCGTTTCGGCATCGTCCAGCGCCTTGAGTTCTACAGCACCGCCGACCTGGCAACGATTGTCGGCCGTTCGGCGAACATCCTCGGCTTGCCGCTGGACCCGGAAGGCGCCTTTGAAATCGCCCGTCGTGCCCGCGGCACCCCGCGGATCGCCAACCGCCTGTTGCGCCGGGTGCGGGACTATGCCGAGGTTCGCGCCAAGGGCCACATCACCAAGCCGATCGCCGACCTGGCCTTGAACCTGCTGGATGTCGATGAGCGTGGCTTCGATCACCAGGACCGACGTCTGTTGCTGACCATGATCGAGAAGTTCGACGGTGGCCCGGTCGGGGTCGATAGCCTGGCAGCCGCGATCAGCGAAGAGCGTCACACCATCGAAGACGTGCTGGAGCCGTACCTGATCCAGCAGGGCTACATCATGCGCACACCGCGGGGGCGGGTGGTGACGCGGCATGCGTATCTGCATTTCGGTTTAAACATTCCGTCACGATTGGGCGAGATGCCCGTGGTAGACGAGTTCCTCGATGCAGTGGACGATTAATTAACTTTTTCGCGTTGAATTTTCGGGCATTGTGCTGTCCTAGGACCGTACTTTCGCGAGAAAGCCGCAGAACAATGAAAAACAGTTGCCTGGCCGGATTGGCAACCTGAGGAGTAAGCACTAGAGTATGCGCGCGCAAAACGGGCTTGGGCCTTTCGCATTTCGTTGTCGCGTTTATTACGAGGACACCGATGCGGGCGGCATCGTGTATTACGTCAATTACCTCAAGTTTATGGAACGGGCTCGAACCGAGCGGCTCCGGGAGCTGGGCTTTGCCCAGTCGGCGCTGGCAGGTGAGGACCTGTTGTTTGTCGTGCATTCCAGCGAAGCGCGTTACCACGCGCCGGCGCGACTGGACGACGAACTGCTGGTAAGCGCCGAGGTAATCGAATTGAACCGTGCCAGTCTGCGTTTCAAGCAGCAGGTCAGGCGGGCTACGGATGATGTGCTGCTCTGTGAAGGGCAGTTTCTGGTGGCCTGTGTGCGCACTGACAGTTTAAAACCCCGGGCCATTCCCGAAGCTCTACGTACGGCCTTTGCCGACGTGAGCGGCGCGGGTACACACTCAAAGCAGGAGATAAAGCGTGGAAGCTAACGTCGTCGACCATTCCTCCATGTGGAGCCTGGTCAGCAATGCCAGTATCGTGGTGCAACTGGTAATGCTGATCCTGGTAGCCGCATCGGTGACCTCATGGATCATGATCTTTCAGCGCAGCAACTTGCTGCGCGCCGGTCGGCGTGCCCTGGAGAGCTTCGAGGAGCGTTTCTGGTCGGGCATCGATTTGTCCAAACTCTACCGCCAGGCCGGCAGCAACCCTGATCCGGATTCGGGTGTCGAGCAGATCTTCCGTGCCGGTTTCAAGGAATTCTCCCGTCTGCGCCAGCAGCCTGGCGTTGATCCGGAAGCGGTCATGGAAGGCGTGGCCCGTGCCATGCGCGTCGCCATTTCCCGTGAGGAAGAGAAGCTCGAGCAGAGCTTGCCGTTCCTCGCCACCGTCGGTTCCGTCAGCCCCTACATCGGTCTGTTCGGTACGGTCTGGGGCATCATGAACTCCTTCCGTGGCCTGGCCACTGCCCAGCAAGCGACCCTGGCCACTGTGGCCCCAGGCATCGCCGAAGCGCTGATTGCCACCGCGATCGGTCTGTTCGCCGCGATCCCGGCCGTTATCGCTTACAACCGTTTTGCTGCCCGCAGCGAAACCCTGCTGAGCCGTTACTACACCTTCGCCGATGAATTCCAGGCGATCCTGCACCGCAAAGTGCACACCAGCGAAGAATAAGCAGGTAATTTCCAATGGCTTTAATCGCTCGAGCTCGCAAAAAGCGCAAGCCGGTCGCCGAGATGAACGTGGTGCCTTACATCGACGTGATGCTGGTACTGCTGGTCATCTTCATGGTGACCGCGCCGATGCTCAATCAGGGCGTGAAAGTTGATCTGCCCAAGGTTTCCAGCGAAGCCTTGCCGCAGGACAACAACACCCAGGTCCTGACCATTTCGATCAAGGCTGACAAGACCTATTACTGGAACCTTGGCAGCGAAGTCGACACCGAAAAGCAGCAGGACAAGGCCATGACCTTGCCGCAGATGACCAGCGCGGTGACCAAGATCATCAGCGCCGGCAACAGTAACGGCAAGCGCACCCAGGTGTTCATCCGCGGCGACAAGACCGTCGATTACGGTGCCGTCATGGGCGCCATGGGCGGGTTGCAGAAAGCCGGGGTCGGTAATGTTGGCTTGATTACCGAGGCACCCTGATGCAGCAAATGCGAGAGCCGTCCGCCTCGGAAAGCTATTTCTGGCCTAGTGTCTGGGCGCTGGTCTTGCACGTGCTGGTTTTTGGCATGCTGTTCGTCAGTTTTGCCTTCACACCGGAACTGCCGCCGGCCAAGCCGATTGTCCAGGCGACCCTGTACCAGCTGAAATCGAAAAGTCAGGCGACCACCCAGACCAATCAGAAGATTGCGGGTGAGGCGAAGAAATCCGCCGCGCGCCAGACCGAAGTCGAACAGATGGAACAGAAAAAGATCGAACAGGAAGCGATCAAGGCCGCGGAACAAAAGAAGGAAGACGCGGCTCAAAAAGCCGAAGAATCCAAGAAGGCCGACGAGACGAAGAAAGCGGAAGAGGCAAAAAAGGCTGATGAAGCCAAGAAAGCCGATGAAGCCAAGAAAGCTGACGAAGCGAAGAAGACCGCCGAAGCCAAAAAGGCCGAAGAGAAACAATTGGCTGATATAGCCAAGAAGAAGTCTGAAGAAGAAGCCAAGAAAGCAGCTGAAGAAGAGGCCAAGAAAGCGGCCGCTGAAGAAGCGAAGAAAAAGATCGTCGAAGACGCGAAGAAGAAAGCCGCCGAAGACGCCAAGAAGAAGTCTGAAGCTGAAGAGGCGAAGAAGAAAGTCGCCGAAGACGCGAAGAAGAAAGCTGCTGCCGATGCTGCGAAGAAGAAATCGCAGGAAGCGGCACGTAAATCCGCCGAAGACAAAAAGGCTCAGGCCCTGGCAGATTTGCTTTCCGACACGCCACAGCGTCAGCAGGCCTTGGCGGACGAGTTGGGTGACGAAGTCGCCGGCAGTTTCGATGATCTGATTCGTGCTCGCGCAGCAGAAGGCTGGGCTCGTCCACCTTCGGCACGCAAAGGCATGACGGTCGTGTTGCAAATCGGCATGTTGCCGGACGGTACATTGGCTACGGTCAGTGTCGCCAGGTCCAGTGGCGATGGTCCGTTTGATGCTTCGGCGGTAGCCGCGGTCAAGAATATTGGACGTTTGACAGAAATGCAGGGAATGAAACCGAGCGATTTCGCTCCCTATCGTTCATTCAAGATGACATTCACACCTGAGGATCTAGCCTTGTGAGAAACCTTCTTCGAGGAATGCTTGTCGTTATCTGCTGCCTGGCAGGTATGGCGACAGCAGATGAAAAAAACATTCTGGTTACCAGCGGCAGCGATCGGGCTACTCCGATCGCCGTCGTTCCATTCGGCAACCAGGGCGGCAGCGTGCTGCCGGACGACATGGCCGAAATCATCGGTAACGACCTGCGCAACTCGGGTTACTACTCGCCGATTCCAAAGCAGAACATGATCAGCCAGCCGAGCCAGGCCAGCGAAATCATCTTCCGTGACTTCAAGGCACTGGGTGCCCAGTACGTCATGGTCGGCAGCGTTGCACCGGCGGGCGGTCGCCTGCAGGTTCAATACGCACTGTTCAACGTCGCCACCGAGCAGCAAGTGCTGACCGGCAGCGTCTCGGGCAGCGTCGATCAACTGCGCGACATGTCGCACTACATTGCCGACCAGTCGTTTGAAAAACTCACCGGGATCAAGGGAGCGTTCTCGACGCGCCTGCTGTACGTGACCGCCGAGCGCTTCTCCGAGAAGAACACGCGCTACACGCTGCAGCGTTCGGACTATGACGGTGCCCGTGCCGTGACACTCCTGCAATCGCGCGAGCCGATCCTGTCGCCGCGTTTCGCACCGGACGGCAAGCGCATCGCCTATGTCTCGTTCGAGCAGAAGCGTCCGCGCATTTTCATGCAGAACATCGACACCGGTCGCCGTGAGCAGATCACCAACTTCGAAGGCCTGAACGGTGCGCCAGCCTGGTCGCCGGATGGCAATCGCCTGGCGTTCGTGCTGTCCAAGGACGGTAACCCGGACATTTACGTGATGAACCTGGGTTCGCGTCAGATCACCCGTGTCACCAACGGTCCCGGCATCAACACCGAACCGTTCTGGGGCAAGGATGGTTCGACCATCTACTTCACCTCCGACCGTGGCGGCAAACCACAGATCTACAAGACCAGCGCCGGTGGCGGTGGTGCGGAGCGTGTGACCTTCATCGGTAACTACAACGCCAACCCTAAGCTGTCGGCTGACGAAAAGACCCTGGTCATGATCCATCG
Source organism: Pseudomonas sp. VI4.1 (assembly GCF_002029345.1). Lineage (NCBI taxonomy): Bacteria > Pseudomonadati > Pseudomonadota > Gammaproteobacteria > Pseudomonadales > Pseudomonadaceae > Pseudomonas > Pseudomonas sp. VI4.1. The sequence continues at coordinate 38,934 of NZ_MULM01000165.1, read as the reverse complement.
CCAGGAAGGCTTCACCAATTTCAAGGTTGCGGCCCAGGATTTGCAGCGCGGCAGTGTAAAGATACTCACTGATAGCACTCTGGACGAGTCGCCTACTGTTGCGCCCAACGGCACCATGGTAATCTACGCCACCCGCCAGCAGGGCCGGGGAGTCTTGATGCTCGTGTCCATTAATGGACGCGTGAGGCTCCCGCTTCCTACCGCACAAGGCGAAGTCAGAGAACCGTCCTGGTCCCCTTACCTGAACTGACGCGGCGCTACACGTTGTACTTAACACATTGGGGTTCATTAGGAGTTTCACGATGGAAATGCTGAAGTTTGGTAAGTTTGCTGCTCTGGCTCTGGCTTTGTCCGTAGCCGTTGGTTGCTCGTCCAAAGGCGGCGACAATGCCGGTGAAGGCGCAGTGGCTGTTGATCCAAACGCTGGTTACGGCGCAAACACCGGTGCCGTTGATGGTTCCCTGAGCGAAGAAGCTGCTCTGCGCGCCATCACCACTTTCTACTTCGAATACGACAGTTCGGACCTGAAGCCAGAAGCCATGCGCGCTCTGGACGTTCACGCCAAGGACCTGAAAGCAAACGGCGCTCGCGTTGTTCTGGAAGGCAACACCGACGAACGTGGTACTCGTGAGTACAACATGGCACTGGGCGAGCGTCGTGCGAAAGCCGTTCAGCGTTACCTGGTACTGCAAGGCGTTTCCCCAGCTCAGCTGGAACTGGTTTCCTACGGCGAAGAGCGTCCAGTTGCTACCGGCAACGACGAGCAGTCCTGGGCTCAAAACCGTCGCGTCGAACTGCGTAAGTAATTCGCCATGCGAACGTGCCGTCGTGCTGTAACTGTTTTGGCTCTCAGCCTCGCACCCCTTGTGGTGTGGGCTGCGGTTCCTGTGGTCGAGGACAACTCCGGCTATAACAATAGCGGGAGCAGTTATCCGCCTGCAGGTTACGGTACGAACGGCGCCTATGCCGGGGGAGGGGTTTCGGCCCCTGTCTCGGCACAGGGCGAGCTGTTCAACCAACTGCAATCGATGCAGGAGCAGATCTCGCGCCAACAAGGCATCATCGAAGTTCTGCAAAATGATGTAGCGCGCATGAAGCAAGAAAGCCTGGAGCGATACCAGGACCTTGATCGGCGCATAGGATCCGGCGTTGCACCAGCCGCGACTCCTGATAATTCTTCCACCGGTGGCGATTTGAACGCCCCCGGTGCGGCAGCCGGCGCAGGTGCGGGAGCTGCTGCTCAAGCGCCTGCCGCGGGCAGCGAACCGGCGGATCCGGCGAAGGAAAAACTGTATTACGATGCAGCCTTCGACCTGATCAAGGCCAAGGATTTCGACAAGGCCAGCCAGGCTTTTGCCGCATTCCTGCGTAAATACCCGAACAGCCAATACGCGGGCAACGCCCAGTACTGGTTGGGCGAAGTGAACCTGGCCAAAGGTGATCTGCAAGGCGCAGGCCAGGCCTTTGCCAAGGTTTCGCAGTTGTATCCAAAGCACAACAAAGTGCCAGATTCGCTGTACAAGCTCGCTGATGTAGAACGTCGCCTTGGTCATCCCGACAAGGTCAAAGGCATTCTGCAACAGGTTGTGTCCCAATATCCGGGCACTTCCGCCGCTCAACTGGCCCAGCGCGATCTGCAGCGCATGTAAGGTTGTTGACCTGTTTCGAAGAAACCCGCGCTTGTCGCGGGTTTTTTCGTTAGAATTCACGCCCTTTTTATGAAACACGCTTTTTGGGATCTGCGCGTTGGCGGGGTTCCTTCAAGTGCCTGACGGAGGCAGACAGCCTGTTTAGCTGTCCTGCCCGTGGCGACTATGCAAGACACATTGAGAATTACCGAAGTATTTTACTCGTTGCAGGGTGAAACGCGGACTGCCGGGCTGCCCACTGTTTTTGTGCGCCTGACCGGTTGCCCATTGCGTTGCCAATACTGCGACAGCGCCTACGCCTTCAGTGGCGGCACCGTTCGCACCCTCGACGACATCCTCGAGCAAGTGGCCGGCTTCCGTCCGCGTTATGTGTGTGTCACCGGTGGCGAACCGTTGGCGCAACCCAATGCCATCCCATTGCTCAAGCAGTTGTGTGACGCCGGTTACGAAGTGTCGCTGGAAACCAGTGGTGCCCTGGACATCTCGGCAGTAGATTCCCGGGTCAGTCGCGTCGTCGACCTGAAAACCCCGGGCTCGAAAGAAGCACACCGCAACCGCTACGAGAACATCGAGCTGCTGACGCCCAACGATCAGGTGAAGTTTGTCATCTGCTCGCGGGAAGACTATGACTGGGCCGTGTCCAAGCTGATCCAGTACGGTCTGGACCGGCGTGCCGGCGAAGTACTGTTCTCGCCGAGTCATCACGACCTGAATGCTCGGGACCTGGCGGACTGGGTGGTGGCGGACAACCTGCCAGTGCGCCTGCAATTGCAGCTGCATAAATATCTTTGGAATGACGAGCCGGGGCGCTGAAATGACTGAACATCTTGATTCTTCTGAAAAACGTGCGGTCATCCTGCTGTCCGGCGGCCTCGATTCCGCGACGGTCGTGGCCATGGCCCGCGCCGAAGGCTACAGCTGCTACACCATGAGCTTCGACTACGGTCAGCGGTCTCAAGCAGAATTGCACGCCGCAGCACGCGTTGCCCGTGACCTGGGTGTGGTCGAGCACAAGGTGATCGGCCTCAACCTGAACGGTATGGGCGGCTCGGCACTGACTGACAGCAGCATCGACATTCCGGAGGCGCTGGGGGAAGGCATTCCAGTCACTTACGTGCCGGCGCGCAACACGGTATTCCTGTCGCTGGCGTTGGGCTGGGCTGAAGTGCTTGGCGCGCGTGACATCTTTATTGGTGTGAACGCCGTGGATTACTCCGGTTACCCGGACTGCCGTCCCGAGTTCATCGAGTCCTTCGAACGCATGGCCAACCTGGCGACCAAGGCCGGCGTAGAAGGGAAGGGTTTCCGTATCCAGGCGCCCCTGCAGAACTTGAGCAAGGCACAGATCGTCCAGGCCGGCGTAAAGCTGGGCGTCGATTACGGCCTGACCGTTTCCTGCTATCAGGCCGACGATAACGGCCGTGCATGCGGCAAATGCGACAGCTGCCGACTGCGTGCAGAAGGCTTTGCAGCGGCCGGAATCAGCGACCCAACCCCTTATTTTTGATTTATTTCAAATTAGGTGTTGAATAGTCCTTAAAAATCAGTATTATACGCGCCACCACACAGCGGGTCGTTAGCTCAGTTGGTAGAGCAGTTGGCTTTTAACCAATTGGTCGTAGGTTCGAATCCCACACGACCCACCATTTTTGTAGCAGTTTTAAAAGTCTGGAAGGCCCACGCAAGTGAGGATTTCCGGATTTTTTTTTTGCCTGCGATTTGAGTTCGGCTCGGTCCGGGGCAGCAGCGCCTGACGCAGATCAGAATCATCTTTTGCATCAAGGGGATATTCTGTAGCCTTGCGCAGCTTCAACGTTGTCCGTGCCTGACGATACTCACTTTCCCGGCGGTACCCTGAAGGGTCCGGAGCCGGGTGTATACTCGACTTTCGCGCGAAAGCGCCTGCAGGTCTTGCGAACATGACGCAGATTTCCGAACGCCTACTGGTTCAAGCCCACCTCGACGCCAAGCAGCCCAAACCGCTGACGGCCGAAGAAGAGGCTTACTATCGCACCGCCATTGCTGCCGAGCTCAAGGCTCAGGACGCGGTGCTGGTTGCGCATTTCTATTGCGATCCGGTGATTCAGGCCCTGGCCGAAGAAACCGGTGGCTGCGTCTCCGACTCGCTGGAGATGGCCCGCTTCGGCAATGCTCATCCGGCCAAGACCGTGGTGGTCGCCGGTGTGAAGTTCATGGGCGAGACGGCCAAGATTCTCAATCCTGAAAAACGCGTGCTGATGCCGACCCTGGAGGCCACCTGCTCCCTGGACCTGGGTTGCCCGGTGGACGAGTTCTCGGCGTTCTGCGATCAGCACCCGGAACGCACGGTGGTGGTGTATGCCAACACCTCGGCGGCGGTCAAGGCGCGGGCGGACTGGGTGGTGACGTCCAGCTGCGCGCTGGAGATCGTCGAGAGCCTGATGGATAACGGCGAAACGATCATCTGGGGGCCGGACAAGCATTTGGGCACCTACATCCAGCGCCAGACCGGTGCGGACATGTTGCTGTGGGACGGTGCCTGCATCGTTCACGAAGAGTTCAAGTCCAAGCAGCTCGAAGACATGAAGGCGCTGTACCCCGATGCCGCGATCCTGGTGCATCCGGAGTCGCCGACGGCGGTGATCGAACTGGCGGATGCCGTCGGTTCCACCAGCCAGTTGATCGCCGCGGCGCAAAGCCTGCCGAACAAGACGCTGATCGTCGCCACCGACCGCGGCATCTTCTACAAGATGCAGCAGCTGTGCCCGGACAAGGTCTTTATCGAAGCGCCAACGGCCGGTAACGGCGCAGCGTGCCGCAGTTGCGCACATTGTCCGTGGATGGCGATGAACACCCTTGAGCGCACGCTGAAGAGCTTGAAGGAGGGGGCGAATGAGATCTTTGTCGATCCGGCGTTGATTCCACAGGCGATTCGGCCGTTGAAGCGGATGCTCGACTTTACCCAGGCGGCGCGGATGAAATTGGCCGGTAACGCCTGAGATCGATCATCTAGCGCAAAAAACTGTGGGAGCGGGCTTGCTCGCGATAGCGGTCTGTCAGTCACATATATGTTGACTGAAACGCCGCTATCGCGAGCAAGCCCGCTCCCACAGTGGTTTTCGTATGGCTGGATTATTTGGTCTTCTTCGGGATGCGAACGAGCTGCGTGTCTGAATACATGTCATGCCAGCTGCGCTTGCGCTTGTCGAACAGCGACCAGAAGAACCCCAGCCCGACGCAGAGCAAGGATGCAATCGACACCACAAAGCGCAACAGCGCCTGCCACAGGCTGATGGATGTGCCGTCGGCGTTCTGCACGCGAATGCCCCAGACCTGCATGCCCAGGGTCTGGCCGGACCAGGTCCAGAACTTGGCGAAGAAACCGAACAGCACGAACAGCAGCAGCGTCGACAGCAACGGGTCACCGTCCAGCGCGCCGGCTTCGGTCAGGGCGCGCATTTTGTCTTCGCCGATGATCGCCATCTGGATGATCTTGTAAATGCCGCTGGTGACGATGAGCAGGGCGGTACACAACAGGAAATCATAAAACATCGCTGCCAGGCGACGCCCCAGGCCAGCGGCGGGAAACTCGCCCTGGGGTTTGAGCAGGTGTTTCGACATGGCAGGGCTCTCGGCGGAAAAAAGAAGCCATTTTACGGATTTATGCGCACAAAAAAGCCCCTGATGTCACCATCAGGGGCTTTTTCGTAACAGAAGGTTAGGCTTCTGCCTGTACCTCGTCAGCCTGCATGCCTTTCTGGCCTTGCACGGCGACGAAAGTCACTTTCTGGCCTTCTTTCAGGCTCTTGAAGCCGTTGCCCTGGATAGCGCGGAAATGCACGAACAGATCCGGACCGCTTTCAGGAGTGATAAAACCAAAACCCTTCTCGTCGTTAAACCACTTGACGGTACCGCTCTGACGTTGGGACATTTCTTATTTCCTTTGACGCAAAAAATTAATGACAGTCTCCTTCTCATGAAAGAGTACTGGGGCTGGTTGCAGGAGAGTAAGAAGACGTCGAACGGGATGTAGCTAACTTGTAGGCTACTGCCCAGGTCACGATTCCAAGCGACCCATGCAAACACAGTGAACAAACTCTACGCCAACTACGGGAGAAAAAACAAGCCCTGTGCACACCCCGGATTTGCTGGCGTCGGCGCGCATAGGCCGCAACTAGTGCGGGCTTATGCGTTGTCGTTGTTCAGTTGTTTTCAATCGTTATAAGCAAGGTTCATAAACGAAGCTTAGAGCGGGCGGCATGCACTGTTTTATGGCGATTGCGTTACACATTAGTGCACTGTTAACGCAATCGCGTTACTTATAGAAACAGTCAATCAGCCACGGTAGTAGCGTTGTGGAACAAATGGCAATTTGCTTACAAGCAAAGGCACTTTTTTCCCACGTACGATCGCCCATACCGGGGTGTCGAGCGCGGTGTAGGCCGTGTCGAGATAACCCATGGCCAGCGGGCCACCCAGGGTCGGACCGAAACCGCCGCTGCAAACGGTACCGATGATGTCGCCTGCCTCGTTGACGATCTCGGCCCCTTCGCGCACTGGCGTGCGTTCCTGAGGCAACAGGCCAACACGTTTGCGGCTGACACCGGCTTGCTGATGGGCGAATACGCTTTCAGCGCCAGGGAATCCACCGGCCCGCGCACCGTCGGCACGCCGAGGTTTGGAGATGGCCCACAGCAGGCTGGCTTCGATCGGGGAGGTCTGGGTGTTCATGTCGTGGCCGTAGAGGCACAGGCCGGCTTCCAGGCGCAGGGAATCGCGAGCGCCAAGGCCGATGGCCGCCACTTCGGGTTCGGCCAGCAGGGCGCGAGCCAGGGCTTCGGCGCTGGCGGCCGGGACGGAGATTTCGAACCCGTCTTCACCGGTGTAGCCCGAACGGCTGACAAAGCAATCCGCGCCCAGCAGTTGCACGCGGGCAAACTGCATGAAGGTCATCTTCGCCACTTCCGGCGCCAGGCGTGCGAGCACGGTGACGGCAGCCGGGCCTTGCAGCGCGAGCAGGGCACGCTCTTCGAACAGCGGCTCGATGGTGCACTGGTCGCCGATGTGCTGTCGCAGATGCGCCAGGTCCTGATCCTTGCAGGCCGCGTTGACCACCAGGAACAGTTCGTCGTTACCCAGGTTGGCGACCATCAGGTCGTCGAGAATGCCGCCGGTCTCGTTGGTGAACATCGCGTAGCGCTGCATGCCCACCGGCAGGTCGATGATGTCCACCGGCACCAGGGTTTCCAGGGCTTTGGCGGCATTCGCGCCGGTCAGGCGGATCTGGCCCATGTGCGAGACATCGAACAGCCCGGCCTGCTCACGGGTGTGCTGGTGTTCTTTCATCACGCCCAGTGGATATTGCACCGGCATGTCATAGCCGGCGAACGGCACCATGCGTGCGCCGAGTTCGATGTGCAGTGCGTGCAGCGGGGTTTTCAGCAATGGTTCGGTGGACATATTCAGCTCCTGAAAAAGTGTGCGGATGCGCGTGAGCATCAGCACTCGATAATGTTGACCGCCAAACCGCCACGGGCGGTTTCCTTGTATTTGCTTTTCATGTCGCGCCGGTCTGGCGCATGGTGCGGATGACCTTGTCGAGGGACACAAAGTGCTGACCGTCGCCGCGCAGGGCCATGCGTACCGCATTGATCGCCTTGACCGAGCCCATGGCATTGCGCTCGATGCACGGCACTTGCACCAGTCCGCCGATCGGGTCGCAGGTCAGGCCGAGGTTGTGTTCCATGCCTATTTCGGCGGCGTTTTCCACTTGTTGCACGGTGCCGCCGAGCACTTCGCACAAGGCGCCGGCCGCCATCGAGCACGCTACGCCGACTTCACCCTGACAGCCGACTTCGGCACCGGAGATCGAGGCGTTTTCTTTATAGAGAATGCCGATGGCTGCGGCCGTCAGCAGGAAGCGTACGACGCCATCTTCGGTGGCGCCGGGGATAAAGCGCATGTAGTAATGGAGTACAGCCGGGACGATTCCCGCTGCACCGTTGGTAGGCGCCGTGACAACACGGCCGCCGTTGGCGTTTTCTTCGTTGACCGCCAGGGCGTACAGATTGACCCAGTCCAGCACCGAGAGCGGGTCACGCAATGACGATTCCGGGTTCTTGCACAACTGCCGATGCAGCGCAGCGGCCCGGCGTTTGACCTTCAGGCCGCCGGGCAGGATGCCTTCGTTGCGGCAACCGGCAGCGACGCAGTCCTGCATGACTTGCCAGATGTTCAGCAGACCGGCGCGGGTTTCCGCTTCCGGGCGCCAGGCACTTTCGTTGGTCAGCATCACCTGGCTGATCGACAAGCCGTAGGTGCTGCAGTGACCGAGCAGGTCCTTGGCGCTTTTGAACGGGAAGGTCAGTTTTGTGGCGTCTTCGACGATCCGGTCGGCGCCGGCGGCGTCTTCATCGACGACGAAACCGCCACCGACGGAGTAGTACTCGCGGCTGCGGACCTGTAGGCCGGCGGCGTCGAATGCGCGAAAGATCATACCGTTGGGGTGATAGGCCAACGGTTTGCGGATCATCGCCAGGTGTTCTTTTTCGTTGAATGCAATGCTGTGCTCGCCGAGCAGGTTCAAGCGACCGCTGCCGCGAATTTCTTGCAGGCGAGCGGCGACTGTTTCGGTGTCCACGGTGTCGGGGTGTTCGCCTTCCAGGCCGAGCAGCACCGCCTTGTCGCTGCCGTGACCTTTGCCGGTGGCGCCGAGGGAGCCGTAGAGCTCGATCTTGACGCAGGTGGTCGCGGCCAGCAGCCCTTCACGGCGCAAACCTTCGACGAAACGTGCGGCAGCACGCATCGGGCCGACGGTGTGGGAACTGGAGGGGCCGATGCCAATCTTGAACAGGTCGAACACGCTTAAAGCCATGGTTGTTCTCCGGTTTCTTGTTATGGGGTCAGCATCAACTTTGAGTGAAATTCGATTTTGTAGGAGCTGGCTTGCAGCGAAGGCGGTGTGTCAGGCAACATTTGTGTCGGCTGATCTTCCGTCTTCGCTGGCAAGCCAGCTCCTACAGTGGTTTTGTGGTGTTCTTGAACAGGGGGGCGAGCGAACCCGCCCCCTCATTCGTTTAAGCGTAGCTTTCGATCGACGGGCAGGCGCAAACCAGGTTGCGATCACCAAACACGTTGTCGACCCGGCCGACCGGTGGCCAGTACTTGCCTTCGATCAGCGACGCGACCGGGTAGACCGCTTGCTCGCGGCTATACGGGTGCGTCCACTCGCCCACCAGTTCCGCGGCAGTGTGCGGGGCGTTTTTCAGTGGGTTGTCGTCCTTGTCCAGGGTGCCGTTTTCCACCGCGCGGATTTCTTCGCGGATGCGGATCATGGCGTCGCAGAAGCGGTCCAGTTCTTCCTTGGATTCGCTTTCGGTCGGCTCGATCATCAGCGTGCCGGCGACCGGGAAGGACATGGTCGGGGCATGGAAACCGAAGTCGATCAGGCGCTTGGCGACGTCATCGACGCTGATGCCGCTGCTGTCTTTCAACGGGCGCAGGTCGAGGATGCATTCGTGCGCCACCAGACCGTTGCTGCCGGTGTACAGGACCGGGTAGTGCTCTTCGAGGCGACGGGAAATGTAGTTGGCATTGAGGATCGCCAGCTGCGAGGCGCGCTTGAGGCCGGCACCACCCATCATGCGGATGTACATCCAGGTGATCGGCAGAATGCTTGCGCTGCCGAAAGGGGCGGCGCAGACCGCACCTTGCTTGCGTTCCATCTGGGCGTGGCCCGGCAGGAACGGGGTCAAGTGCGACTTGACGCCAATCGGGCCGACACCCGGGCCGCCACCGCCGTGGGGAATGCAGAAGGTCTTGTGCAGGTTCAGGTGGGACACGTCGCCGCCGAACTTGCCCGGGGCGCAGAGGCCGACCATCGCGTTCATGTTGGCGCCGTCGATGTACACCTGGCCGCCATTGTCATGAATGATGCCGCAGATTTCGCGGATGCCTTCTTCGAACACGCCGTGGGTCGAGGGGTAGGTGATCATCAATGCCGCGAGATGCTCGCGGTGCTCGATGGCCTTGGCCCGCAGGTCTTCGATGTCGACGTTGCCGCGGGCATCGCAGGCGGTCACGACCACGCGCATGCCGGCCATGTTGGCGGTGGCCGGGTTGGTGCCGTGGGCGGACGACGGGATCAGGCAGATGTCGCGGCGATCTTCGCCACGGCTCTGGTGATAGGCACGAATCGCCAGGAGGCCGGCATATTCACCTTGGGAACCGGCGTTCGGCTGCAGCGAGATCGCGTCGTAACCGGTGGCGGCGCAGAGCATCGCTTCCAGCTCATCGGTCAGTTGCTGGTAACCGGCGCTTTGCTCGGCCGGGGCGAACGGGTGCAGGGCGCCGAATTCGGCCCAGGTCACCGGGATCATTTCGCTGGCGGCGTTGAGTTTCATGGTGCAGGAACCCAGCGGGATCACGGTGCGATCCAGCGCCAGGTCCTTGTCGGCGAGCTTGCGCAGGTAGCGCATCAGCTCGGTTTCCGAGTGATAACGGTTGAACACCGGGTGGCTGAGGATCGGCGACTGGCGCACCAGCGCGGCCGGGAGGGTGTTCTGCACGGCGGCGGCGAGGGTGGCGAAGTCCGGCAGGGTTTTGCCGTCGGCCAGCAGGGCCCACAGGGTTTCCACGTCAGCTTGCGACGTGGTTTCGTCGAGGGACAGGCCCAGACGCTCGGCGTCGACGACGCGCAGGTTGATCTGCCGGACGCGCGCCTGGTCGTGCAGCTTGGCGGTGTTGGCGCCGGTCTTGATCGTCAGGGTGTCGAAGAAGCTTGCCTGCTCGACAGCCAGACCGAGTGTGCTCAAGCCTTGGGCCAGAATCGCGGTCAGGTGATGAACGCGGTTGGCGATCTGGGTCAGGCCTTGCGGGCCGTGATAGACGGCGTACATGCTGGCGATGTTGGCCAACAGCACCTGGGCGGTGCAGATGTTGCTGGTGGCTTTCTCGCGGCGGATATGCTGCTCGCGAGTCTGCATCGCCAGGCGCAGGGCCGGCTTGCCGAAACGGTCCACGGAGACGCCGACCAGACGGCCCGGCATGTCGCGCTTGAATGCATCCTTGGTGGAAAAATACGCCGCGTGCGGGCCACCGAAGCCCAATGGCACGCCGAAGCGTTGCGCACTGCCGATGGCCACGTCGGCGCCGAATTCGCCCGGCGGGGTCAGCAGGGTCAGGGCCAGCAGGTCGGCGGCGACGGCGACCAAGGCGTTGGCAGCGTGGAAGCGCTCGGTCAGCTCGCGATAGTCGAACACATCGCCGTTGCTCGCCGGGTATTGCAGCAGGGCGCCGAAGAACGGCGTCACGTCAGTCAGTGCTTGTTCGTCGCCGACCACCACGTCGATGCCCAGCGGCTCGGCACGGGTGCGCAGCACGTCGAGGGTTTGCGGGTGGCAATGCACGGAGGCGAAGAAGGCGTGGCTGCCCTTGTTCTTGCTCAGGCGTTTGCAGAAGGTCATGGCTTCGGCGGCGGCGGTGGCTTCATCCAGCAGCGAGGCGTTGGCGATCGGCAGGCCGGTCAGGTCGCTGATCAGGGTCTGGAAATTCAGCAGCGCTTCGAGACGGCCCTGGGAAATCTCCGGCTGGTACGGGGTGTAGGCGGTGTACCAGGCCGGGTTTTCCAGGAGGTTGCGCAGGATCGGCGACGGCGTGTGGGTGCCGTAGTAGCCCTGGCCGATGTAGGTCTTGAACAGCTGGTTCTTGCCGGCGATGGATTTGATCAACGCCAGTGCGTCGGCTTCGCTCAAGCCGTCGTCCATGCCGAGCACGCTGGTGCCTTTGATGCTTTCCGGAATGACGCTGGCGCTCAGGGCTTCCAGGGAGTCGAAACCGAGGCTGTTGAGCATGGCTTGCTCATCGCCTGCACGCGGGCCGATGTGGCGGGCGATGAATTCGTTGGCGGTGCTTATGTTTACAACGGCAGGATTTACTTGAGTCATGTCGGCGCTCCTCAGGCTTCGGCGTTGGCTTTGATCAGGCGGTCGTAGGCGTCCTGATCCAGCAATTTGGCAACAGCCGAGGCGTCGGTTGGCTGGAAGCGGAAGAACCAGCCTTCGCCCAGCGGATCTTCGTTGACCAGTTCCGGGCTGCTGTCCAGCGCCGGGTTCACTTCCAGGATTTCTCCGTCCAGGGGCATGTACACGCCGCTGGCCGCTTTTACCGATTCCACGGTGGCGGTTTCAGCGCCTTTGTCGTAGGACTGCAGCTCAGGCAGTTGTACGAAAACCACGTCGCCCAGGGCATTCTGCGCGAAAGCGGTGATACCAACTGTGACGCTACCGTCAGCTTCGGTGCGCAGCCATTCGTGATCTTCAGTAAAACGCAATTCGCTCATGGAAACTCCTAAGGGGGCCAGACTCGTCTGGTGGACGCGATGGTGAATGCTGGGGCAATGCCCTGTTTTATGAGTGGTTACTAAGCAAATTCGCGGCCAATGTTGTTTATTCCTTATAAATCAATAACTTATGTGAATTTGTAAGGCGAGGTGATGTATCGGCTGTAGCGAAATCGCTACAACGCGAGGCAAAGAAAAAAGCCTAGAGGGATCAAAGCCTTGCACAGCGGTGATCAGAGGAGGGTGTAGCGATATCGTTCCGCTGTAGCGCTTTCCGTACAGGTGGAGGTCGCTTTTGAAGAGGATCCATTGGCCGGACACAAAACCTGCGGGAGCGGGCTTGCTCGCGAAGAGGGCGTGTCAATCGACATTAATGTTGGCTGATACACCGCCTTCGCGAGCAAGCCCGCTCCCACAGGGGGGTTGTATGGGGAATGAGATCGCATTCCCAGGCTTACGGCTTGTTGGGAATCCCGTACTTGCGCAACCGATGGGCGATGGCGGTGTGGGAGGTCTGCAGACGGCTGGCCAGTTGGCGAGTGGAGGGGTAGCTGACGTAGAGTTTTTCCAGCAGCGTCTTCTCGAACTCTTCCATGGCTTGCTCGAGGCTATCGACCTCGCTGTCGCTTTGACGCGCCACGGAAGTACCGGCGATGTCCAGATCGCCGATGTCCACCAGGCTGCTTTCGCAAATCGCTGCGGCGCGGAAGATCACGTTCTGCAGTTGCCGCACGTTGCCCGGCCAGCGGTTACCCAGCAATGCCGGATAGGTTCCCGGCGCCAGGCGACAGACCGGGCGCTGGATCTGCGCGCAGGCCTGCTGCATGAAATAGCGAGCCAGCAGCAGGATGTCCTGGCCGCGTTCGCGCAGCGGCGGGACTTCGACGTTGAGGACGTTGAGACGATAAAACAGGTCTTCGCGGAATGAACCTTCGCTGACCATTTTTTCCAGGTCGCGATGGGTCGCGCTGAGGATCCGCACGTTGACCTTGACCTCACGATCCCCGCCGACACGGCGGAAGCTGCCGTCATTGAGGAAGCGCAACAATTTCGCCTGCAAGTAAGGCGACATCTCGCCGATCTCATCGAGAAATACCGTGCCCTGGTTGGCCAGCTCCATCAGCCCCGGTTTGCCGCCCCGTTGCGCGCCGGTGAACGCGCCGGGGGCGTAGCCGAACAGCTCGCTTTCGGCGAGGTTCTCCGGCAATGCCGCGCAGTTCAACGCCAGGAACGGTGAGCCGTGCCGGGTACTGATGGCGTGACAGGCACGCGCCACCAGTTCTTTGCCGGTGCCGGTTTCACCCTGGATCAACAAGGGCGCATCGAGCGCCGCCACTCGTTGGGCGCGGGCCTTGAGTGTTCGAATGGCCGGCGACTCGCCCAACAACGCATCGAAACCCTCGGCATGGTCGTGGTGCAGCGCCGAGAGGCGTTCGCCAATGCGGTTCGGTTGATACAGGGTCAGCAAGGCGCCGGCATTGGTGATCGGCGTGGCGTCCAGCAACAGGGTCTGGCCGTTGACGGTGATCTCGCGCAGCGGAAGACGGAAACCATGCTCCAGCAAGGCGTCGAGCAATAGCGGATCGGCGAATAAGTCGGCGACGCTTTCACCGGCCGGTTCGCGACCGTAAAGCGCGATCAACGCCGGGTTGGCCAGCAATACCTTGCCGGCACTGTCCAGGGCCAGTACCGGGTCGGTCATGGCCGCGAGCAATGCATCGAGCTGCAAATGCCGACGCTGCCCGGGGAGGATGTCGACCACCGTCACCGCCTGCACGCCGCGTACGCTGAACAGCGCATCGCGCAGCTCTTCGAGGACTTGCGGGCTCAGGGTCGGGGCGTCGATGTAGACGTTGGGCGGCACCATTTCCACCGCGTCCAGGTTGAGATTGCGTCCACCGAGCAAGGCCAGGACTTCCTGGGTGATGCCGACGCGGTCGATAAAGCTGACGTGGATACGCATGGGGCGGTTTTTGGTTCTGGCGTGCGGAGGGTGGCAAGTATGCCTTGGCGCGGACCAATGATGAAATCCTGCGCAGGACTTAAGGGTGGAGAACGCTGGACCTGTGGGAGCGGGCTTGCTCGGAAAACGGTGTGTCAGGCGATATCGATATTGACTGGGCCGCCGCCTTCGCGAGCAAGCCCGCTCCCACAGGAGATCGAAGTTTACCTGGACGAACGCGGACTAATGTGGGAGCGGGCTTGCTCGCGAAGGGGCCGGTATCGTCACCACCACAACGGGCGATGTGAACCCAGTTCCCCAGCCGGAATAGCCCACTGCAGCGGCGTCCCGGTCATTTTCAGCGGCACCTGTAACCGATGCGCCGGCCCCCAGGGCGTTTGCTCGACCAATAACCCTTGATCGCTTTGCTTCTCCGCCCGCAGCGGCTCATCCGTCCCGGCACCACCCTCGACCAACAACTTCGCCGTCCGCGCCAGGGACAATCGCGCCGAGCCGCCCCGTCCGCTGCTCAACCGCTCTGCCAGCAACCTGATCGCACTGGCCGCCATCAAATACCCGGTGGCGTGATCCAGCGCTTGCAAGGGCAAGGGCGTCGGTTTGTCCGCCTGCTGCCAGTGCATGCCGGCTTCGGCTATGCCGCTGCTCATCTGTACCAGGCTGTCGAAGCCGCGGCGGTTCTGCCACGGGCCGCTCCAGCCGTAGGCGTTCAGGCAGACGTCGATCAGCCCGGGAGCCAATAGCTGGCGTTCGGCGAGGCCATACCCCAGACGCTCCAAGGCATCGGCGCGATAGCCGTGCAGCAGGATGTCGGCGTCCTTGAGCAGGCCTTCAAACAGCTCGCGATCGGCCTTGTCATGCAGATCCAGACGCGCGCAGCGTTTGCCCAGGGTGACTTCAGGCACCACGCCCGGTTCGTTCCAGGTCGGTGGATCGACACGCAGGACGTCGGCGCCGAGCCCGGCGAGAAAACGGCTGGCGACCGGTCCCGCGAGTACGCGAGTCAGATCCAGCACCTTGATCCCGGCCAGCGGTTGCGCCACCGAACCTTGCCAGGGTTTTGCGTTCCGGCTGCTGTTGGCGGCGAACTGAACCAGCTGTTCGGCATTTACGGCCTGACCTTGGGGATGGGCCTGCCACTGCGCCCAGGATCGCATCTCGGCGGCGCAGCCTCCAGCGTCGACCACCGCCTGTTCCAGATCGGTGTTGGTCCACTGAGCCACCTTGCTCGCCATCGCTGCGCGGTCGGCACAGACACCCAGCACGTGTTCGGCAGCGGAGCGGTGATGGGGGGCGTTGGTGTGCAGGCGGATCCAGCCATCCTTGGTCGCGTAGTCGCCCGCGATCGGGTCCCACAGCGGCGGCACGCTCCAGCCCATCGGGCGGATCGAGGTCGAGAACCAGAACGAGGCCAGGCGCCGGTCGACCTCAAGGTGGGGCAGGCGCCCGGTTTGTTGATTGAGCAATTCGCCGATGGCCTGGCCGGCGGCGGCGATGCTGGCGCACGCCAGGTCTGTCACGGCAAACGCCGAGGGCAGGGCGCCACTGGAAGTGAACGGGATCGGGGTATGAGGCAAGCCGAGTGCGGCTTGAATGGACGTGAGTAGATCAGTCATCGAAGGCCCTCCGGAGCGAGAGGGCAGCATAGATCAAAAGATCGATAGATCGCAGCCTGCGGCAGCTCCTACAGGGATCGGCGCAGGCTGCGATCTATTGCGGGCTACACCCGGAACTGATCCATCAATTCCATCTGCCGGGTGGTCAGGGCGTTGAGGTGGTTGCTGATCTGCGCCGATTCGGTGGCTTGTCCGGTGAGGGTTTCGGTCACGGTGCGGATGGCCGAGACGTTGCGATTGACCTCTTCGGCGACGGCGCTTTGCTGTTCGGCGGCGCTGGCGATTTGCAGGTTCATGTCGCTGATCACGGTGACCGCGTCGCTGATTTTGCTCAAGGCCTGCACCGCCTGCTGGATTTGTCCGGCGTTGCTGTGGGCCTGGGTCTGGCTCGAATGCATGGTGGCCACCACGCCGCGGGTGCCGGTCTGGATGCGCTCGATCACCTGGCGGATTTCTTCCACCGAGTCTTGCGTGCGTTTGGCCAGGTTGCGCACCTCATCGGCGACGACCGCAAACCCGCGCCCGCTCTCGCCGGCACGGGCCGCTTCGATTGCCGCGTTGAGCGCCAGCAGGTTGGTTTGCTCGGCGATGCTGCGGATCACTTCCAATACCGAGCCGATCTGTTCACTGTTGACCGCCAGGGCTTCAACTTCAGTCACCGCCTTGCTGACTTCCTCGGCGAGCTGATTGATGTCGCGGGTGCTGCGCTCGATGATCGACAGGCCGTCGCGGGCCGACTGATCGGCACCTTTGGCTGCGCTCGCGGCATTCGACGCACTGTTGGCGACGTCATGGGCGGTGGCGCTCATTTCATTGGATGCGGTGGCGACCTGGTCGATTTCGCGGAATTGCACCTGCATGCCTTCGCTGGTTTGACGGGCAATTTCCGAGGATTGGTCGGCGGTGCCACGGGCGTCAGTGATGCTTTGCTTGATCTGCGCGATGGTTGGTTGCAGCTTGTCGAGGAAACGATTGAACCAGCTGACCAACTCGCCCAGTTCGTCTTTCTTGTTGTAGTGCAGGCGCTGAGTCAGGTCGCCGTCGCCGCTGGCAATCGCCTTGAGCATCTGGGCCACGCTATTGATCGGCCGGGTCACGCCGGACGCAGTGAGCCAGATCAGCAACAGGCCGATCAAGCCAGCGACTACCGCCACCAGCACCGCCTTGATCGTGCCGCTTTGCTGGGCACCATCGAGCACCGCTTGCAGCTTCACCGAGTCGGCCAGCAGCACTTGTTTGGGCAGGTCGATCACCACGCCCCAGGCTTTGGATTCGGCAATCGGGCTGACCGGGTACACCGCACGGATCAGGTCGCCCTGTTCGAGTATTTTCGGCGCGCCTCCACCCAACAATTGCAGGACGTCCTTGCCGTCCGGGCCCAGCGTGTCACTGATGCTTTTGCCGACTTTGCTCGCGTCCGCGCTATAGCCGGCGAGTACGCCGCTGCCGGAGACGATCAGCATGTGGCCGGCGCTATTGAACAGCTCGCGTTGAGATTCGACAGACGCCGCTTGCAAGGCGTCGAGGGCGATATCCACCCCGACCACACCGATGGATTTGCCAGCCACCAGCAGCGGTACGGCAATGGTGGTCATCAGCATTTCCTTGCCGGCGACGGTGTCGGCATAGGGGTCCAGCAGGCAGGTGCGCCTGCTGTCGCGGGGGCAGGTGTACCAGCTGTTATACGGCGTGCCGCTAAGGCTCAAGGTGGTCTTGATCATGTCGTCTTCGACCATGATCGTATTGATACCGGCCCCGCCGGCACGGCTCCAGTAGCTGGCGAAACGACCGGCCTCATTGGACTGACGCGCCGCATCGTTGGCGAATTCGCGATCCTTGCCGTCCAGGCCATCGGGTTCGAAGGCCAGCCAGATCCCCAGCACCTTGCTGTTGCGCTCGAAGGCGGTCTTCAGGCTCTGGTTCAACTCTTCGCGCAGGGCCCCGGCTTCAAGCGAGCGCTTGGCGGCCATGCTGCGCATGTCCTTGATCTGATCAGCCAGGGCGGTCACCACCAGCAGGTTTTCGCCGAAAGTCTTCTGCACGCGCACGGCTTGTTCGGCCGCCTTGGCCTGGAGCAGATCCTGCACGCTGGCGGTGAGCATTTTGCTGCTGGAGGCACTGACCAGCTGGTCGTTCTGATTGGTCTGGTAGATGTTCATGCCGACGATCAGGAGGACCACGCCCAGCAGGCACAGGCCGGACAGCAGGACGATTTTCAGGCGGATGGAGAGAGCGTCGAACATAGGGCGAACTCGCGAATGGATGAGGTGTTGGCTGCGGGTCGGGGGTAGACCCGGTTCGCCAAGTCCATTCAGCGCCAATCCTGAACCATCGGCGCGGGGTCGGGTTGCATGAGGGCAAGCCGACGGGTGGTCGTATGTGGCGAGTGTCAGGCAGGTCGAGAGAGACGTTCCGGCCGCGACCAGATCCACGCATTCCCCAGGCTCATGCCCGCGATCGCCAGGTAAATCGGCCAGCCATGATCGAGCATGAACAACATCAACCCGGCGCACAGCAGCATGCTGACGGTGGCGCTGACCTTGGCTCGACGGGCAATGATTTTGCCGTTGCGCCAGTTGCACAGGATCGGTCCGAACAGCCGATGGTTTTCCAGCCAGGCGCTCAGGCGCGGCGAACTTTTAGTGGCGGCCCAGGCGGCGAGCAGGATGAACTCGGTGGTCGGCAGGCCGGGTACGACGATGGCGATCAGGCCGATGCCGAGGCTGATGTAGGCCAGCAGGCCGAAGAGGATGCGGGCGAGTCTGGAGGTGGCGGGCAGAGGCATGGGCTCGAGGGGGTTTTTCAAGCTTGATCGGGATCCTGCTGGTTTGCTCGGTCCCTGTGGGAGCGGGCTTGCTCCCACAGGGGATTGCATTCAATCAGGCGAGTTCGGGGGTGGTGGCATAGGCCTGTTCCAGCAACACGGTAAACCGGTTGAACGCATCGACCGCCGCCTGTTCCACTTCGGCTTCTTCCTGTGCCGTGAACGCCAGCCCGTCGAGGGTTTTCACAAAGCTTTTCCAACCTTCGGCACGGCCACCGGCGGGTTCGCCAAGGTGCCGGGCACCGAAGGTGTCGCTCAAGCCCAGGCCAACGGCACGCTTGATCAGAAACGCGGCGCCAAGCTTTGAACCTTCGGAGACGAATAGCCAGCCCAGCGCCTCGGCTTTGGTTGGGTTCTTCACGGCTCCGGCGACTGGTGCTGGCACTTCGGTGTCCAGGTCCGCCAGGTCGGCCTTGGCTGCTTCAGCACGGCAGCGGGCCGGCAGGTCCGGGACGATGGCTGTCAGTTCGACATCGTTGTACAGCGACACCAGTTCCGACTGGAACAGATACTGCGCCACCACGAAACGCGCGAAATTGGCCTGGGTTTCAAACGGTGCGTGGGCTTTGACCAAGGCATCAAGCCTGGTGTGAGGCTCGTTAGTGATCTGGTTCAAGCGTTGCGAACGCAGAGCAGGGCGTTGAGCGGTGTCCTGAGGGGTCATGAGAAATCCTTGAGAAAAAGAGGCGCCTGGTAACGAGACGAATGGGCAGGCGCCGGACAGTAAAAAATCCTCACTGTGCGGCGCTGAACAACCGCGCAGCGAGGTGCAGGCGATCAGATATCCCAGACCAGATTGATTGCGAAGTTGCGGCCTGGTTGAGTCAGGCGATCGAGGTTGGCCGGTTGAGTCACCGAGGCTTCGCCGACGCTGTCGTAACCGCGCACGTCATCCCACTGCCAGTATTTTTTGTTGGTCAGGTTGTAGAGGCCGGCATTGATGGTCACATCGTCGGTCACCTTGTAGAAGCCGGCCAGGTCGAGCACGCCGTAACCCGGGGTCTTGAACTGGGTGCTGGTGCCGTCGGGGCTTTTGAAGCTGGTGCTGTCGACGCGGGTTTTGCGCTTGACCAGAGTCCAGTTCAACTGGGCACCGTAGTTGTCCTGGTCATAACCCAGGCCGAACACGCCGGTCAGCGGGTTGATGCTGTTAAGCGGCTGGCCGCTGTCATCGTTACGACCATACAGGTACGCCACCGAGCCTTGGGTATAGAGACCGGTCGGGGCTCCGAAACTGTCCAGGTTCAGACGGCCCTTGAACTCCAGGCCCTTGATGGTGGCATGTTTGATGTTGTTGCTCTGGAAGGTGGTTTCGGTGTAGCCGGGCGTGATGGCGTTCTCGTCGATGAAGTCGCGGTATTTGTTATAGAACACCGCCACATCGAAAGTGCCTGCCTCGAACTGGCCGCGCAGGCCTGTTTCATAGCTCTTGCTCTTTTCCGGCTCAAGGTCTGGATTAGGCGCGACCTGATAGCCGCCGGCCAGGTTTTCGAAACGACCATACAGGGCCTTGGCGGTCGGAGTACGGAAGCCTTCGGCGTACTGGCCGTACCAGGTGTAATGGTCGTTGAAGCTATAGGTGGTGCCAAATTTTGGCGACAGGCGATGCCAGGTCTTGGTGTCGTCGTTCACCTCGCCGTTACCGCTCTGGTCGGCGGTGACCAGGAACTCGTCCGTGATGTGTGGCTTGAGCTGGGTGTAGTCGTAACGTACGCCGGGTATGAAGGTCCAGTTGTTCCAGCTGATTTGATCCTGGGCGAACAGGCTATAGGTGCTGATGGTCGGATCCGGGAAATCGCTGGCCGGGGTCAGGGTGTCGGCGGCGCTGGGGGCGCCGATGGTCTGGCAGGCGCCAGACACAGTCAGGCAGGTGCCACTGCCGGTACGCAGGCCAGTGACTTTGTCCTGTTTGATGGTGGTGCCGTAGGTGACGACGTGGTCAGTGTCGGCGACGGCAAACGCCTTGTCTGCCTGGACGTCGAATACCCATTGGCGATCCTTGTAAGTGGTATTGCGGTTGCGCAGTACCGTGCGCGACGGCGCGTAGATTTCTTCGGTGCTCTGGTCAGTCTTGGCGATCTGGTAGTTCAGCGTCCACTTGAGGTTGTCAGCCAGGGCGCTGTCCAGACCGAAGCGGTACTCCAGGCCGAATCGTTCGCGGGTGACAGTATCGTTACCTGTGCGGGATTTGTAGAAGCCGAAACCGCGTCCCGCGTTGAACGGTCCCCCCACTGCACTGAGCTGATTAGTGTCGCGGTCGTCCTTGTAGTGCTCGTAGGTCAGCCCGAAGCGAGCGTCGTCGGCGTAGTTCCAGCCCAACTTGGCCAGCACGTTGGTGGTCCTCACATCCTCGGGGTTGGCCTCGGTGCGGTTCAGCCCGGTACCGCCGGTCTCGCCGTAGGAGTCTGTTGCATGACCATTACGCTGACTCAGGTGCAAAAGGCCGTCGAACTCGCCGGTGCGGCCGGCTACGGTGCCGGAAGTCAGCCAGCTGTCGTCGGCCGAGCTGTAACCGGTTTTCAGGCGCGCGCCCACGTCCTTGCCAGGCTTGATGATGTCGTCCGGATCCAGCGTGTAGTAACTGACCGCGCCGCCGATGGCGTTGCTGCCGTACAGCACCGAGGCCGGGCCGCGGAGGATTTCCACTCGCTTGACGATTTCAGGGTCAACATAGTTGCGGTTGGTCTGGGCATACGGGCCGTTGAAGAAACCGTCGGGCACTTGCACCCCATCGACCTGGGTCAGGACGCGGTCACCGTCAATGCCACGGATGTTGTAGCCAGTGATGCCGGCGCGCTGACCGGCGCCACCGACTGACACACCTGGTTCATAGCGCACCAGATCCTTGATGTTATTGACGTTGTCGCGGTCCAGCTCTTCGCGAGTGTAAACGGTCACCGTACTCGGCACGGTGTTCACGTCCTGTTCGGTACGGGTGGCGCTGATGGTCACCCGCTCCAGATTGAGCGCGCCGCTGGCGCTGCGCTTCTCCAGCACGATGTTGTGGTTGCCCAGTTTGCGATAGCTCAGGTTGGTCCCCACCAACAGGCGATCCAGGGCTTTCTCCGGTGGCAGGGCCCCCCGCACGCCCGGCGAGGCCACACCTTGCGCCAGTTCGGCCGGCAAGCCGACTTGCCAGCCTGTCACCGCGGTAAACGCATTAAGCGCCGACACCAGCGACTGCTGGGGAATGGCGAACGAGTAATCGCCCATGTTGCGGGTCGGCTGCCCGTCGGCGGTGGCCGCCATGAGCGGCGCGCTGCCGGCCATCAGGATGGCGGCAGTCAGCAGCGACAGCATGCGCGAAGGTGAAGAGGATTGGCGGGTAGGACGAGGGGACATCGAATAGCGCTCCGTGTCGCACGAATCTTTATAGGTGCTGATTGGCATTTAGAGATGCGAATCAATTGCATTGGCTATAACGAGACGAACGACCTTCAGCTATCGAGTAAAAATAATTCTCATTCAGTTAATTATGACCAGCGCCGGGAATTCTTGAAGCCGGGCCGAGGTGATGTGGGCCAGCGAGCGTACAACATCCAGCGGCTGATCGAGACGGTAGTTGCCGGTCACCGCGACGTCGGCCAGTTGCTCATTGTTATTGATGATCCAGCCGGGATAGTAGCGACGCAACTCTGCCAGCACCTGGTTCAGCGGGCAGTTTTCGAACACTAGCCGGCCCTGGACCCAGGCCAGGTCGGTGGCGGCATCGAGCTTGGCCGGGCGATCGAAACCGTTGGGGCCGATGCGGATGCTTTCCCCGGCGGACAAACGCACCCGCGCGTCGCTGCGGGTTGCCTGCAAGTCGACGTCGCCACGCTGCACCCGCACCTGTGCCACGCCATCGAGGTAGCGCACCGCAAACGCGGTATCGCGCACGCTGGCCTTGACCGGGCCGGCGTCGATTTGCAGCGGCTGGGCGCGATTGGCCGACACGTCGAAAAACGCCTCGCCCTGATACAGGCGGGCCACGCGCTGCTGATCGTTGATGTGCTGGAGAACGCTGAATTGGTATTGAGCAGGACTTTCGAACCGTCCTCCAGTTGCAAACGCTGACGCTCACCGACCACGGTCAAATGATCGGCCTGCAGGCGCATCGGCAAGTTGCTGAAGCTGAACAAACCGAGGATCAGCACGGCAGCCGTGGCCAGGGGTTCACGTGCGGTCGCAGGCGCGACAGCACGGTCACCTTTGGCGGTTGGGCGGCCAGGCTTTGCGCGCATTGCAGCACCTGCGGGCCGTCCCAGATCGCCTGGGCCCTGGCAAACGCTTCGGCATGCAGGGGATCGGCAGCGAGCCAGGCATGGAACTGTCGGGTCTGTTCCTCGCTCGGATTGGCCAGCACGATCAGCCAGTCCAAAGCCTGGTCCATTGCGCTGGCGGGGTCCCGTGCCGGGGAAGGGGCAGGGGGGCGGTGGGTGTCCGTCACGGTGTTTCCTCGGCAGTGTCTGCGCACGGCTGTTTTTTTAATCAAGCCCGAAAGAGAGGCAAGGGTAGCAAAGCCTTGCGGGCTCAGTCGCCGTTCACGCGCTCGGCAACACCGATGCAGATCGCCATGATCAGCTTCAGTTCTTTTTGCACGGTGCTCAACGATACGCCGAGCTTTTCGGCAATCTCCAGGTAACTGTGCCCGTGCAGACGGCTGAGCATGAAAATCTGCTGCTGGCGGGCGCTGAGTCGGTTGAGGCTCACGTTCAGACGCTCCAGCAATTGTTCGGCATGGGCGGCGTCCTCGGCGCTGCTCACGGGGGAGGCGACGGCCTGCACCACGTCCAGCGGCACGTCGTCGAGCAGGGTGCGCGAGTGGATGCGACGCGCACGCAAATGGTCCAGCGCCAAGTTGCGGGCGGTCTGGAACACGAAGGGTTCAAGGTGATCGATGGCCCGTTCACTGAGCGCCCGGGTCACGCGCAGGTAGGTTTCCTGCAAGAGGTCTTCGGCGGTGCTGTGATTGTTGACCATCCGCTCCAGGGTGCGCAGCAGTGAGACTCGCTGGGCGATGAAGACGTGATTGAAGCGCAATTGACTCACGGGAGGACCTGATCCATGTCGAGCGAATGATAATGCTTATCATCCGCTCTACTGGTCAAGCACTCAATTGTGAAGGTTTATGCGCGGCTTTGCAGATAGGTGGCGTAATCCGGGATCCGGTGCGGGTGCGCCTGATCCATCAATGGGCTGCTCAGCAGATAGTCGGCGCTGCATTCGTTGCAGGCGACGGGAATGTTCCAGACCGCCGCGACCCGCAGCAGTGCCTTGATGTCCGGGTCATGGGGCTGCGGTTCGAACGGGTCCCAGAAGAACACCAGCATGTCGACCCGCTGCTCGGCGATTCGCGCGCCGAGCTGCTGGTCGCCACCCAGGGGGCCGCTGATCATGCTTTCCACTGGCAAATCCAGGCGTTGTTGCAACAACAATCCGGTGGTGCCGGTGGCGACCAGTTCGTGTTGCGCAAGCTGGTCTTTGTGCCGCTCGGCCCAGTCCAGCAGGAACACCTTGCAGTGGTCATGGGCGACCAGGGCGATACGCTTGCGCGCCGCCAGGGTCTTTTGCGTGAAGCTGATACCGATCATGGGGTGTTCCACAGGCAATGGGTGGGGCGGCTTGGTGGCGATGGCGATCTTTCGGACGTCTTCGCTGGCAAGCCAGCTCCTACAGGAAGCTTCGCTTACTCGGCGTTGCACAGCGCCAGGCAGTTATCGAGCATGCGGTTGGAGAAGCCCCATTCGTTGTCGTACCAGGCCAGGACCTTGAGCAGCTTGCCGCTGGACTTGGTGTGGTTGGCGTCGAAGATCGACGACAGCGGGTTGTGATTGAAGTCGCTGGAAACCAGCGGCAGGGTGTTGTAGCCGAGAATCTTCGAATGCCGGCTGGCTTCCTTGAGCAATGCGTTCACTTCATCCGCCGACGCTTCGCGCTTGAGCTGCACGGTCAGGTCCACCAGCGATACGTTGATCACCGGTACACGCACGGCCATGCCGGTCAGTTTGCCCGCCAGTTCCGGCAGCACCAGGCCGACCGCTTCGGCCGCGCCGGTCTTGCTCGGGATCATGTTCTGGGTGGCGGAACGGGCGCGGTACGGGTCGCTGTGGTAGACGTCGGTCAGGTTCTGGTCGTTGGTGTAGGCGTGGATCGTGGTCATCAGGCCGCTTTCGATGCCCAGCTCGCGATGCAGCACCTGGGCCACCGGGGCCAGGCAGTTGGTGGTGCATGACGCATTGGAAATGATCTGATGCGACTGACGCAGGATATCGTGGTTGACCCCATACACCACGGTGGCGTCGGCGCCTTTGGCCGGGGCCGAGATGATCACTTTGCGCGCGCCGGCAGTAATATGCGCGGCGGCCTTGGCCCGGTCGGTGAACAGGCCGGTGCATTCGAATACGACATCAATCTTTTCCGCCGCCCAGGGCAGCTCGGCCGGGTTGCGAATGGCACTGACCGAAATGCGGTCGCCGTTGACGGTCAGGCTTTCCTGGTCGTGCTGGACATCGGCGGCGAACGTGCCATGAACAGTATCGTACTTGAGCAAGTGAGCGTTCATCGCGCTGTCGCCCAGATCATTGA
This sequence comes from Pseudomonas sp. VI4.1, assembly GCF_002029345.1. Classification (NCBI taxonomy): domain Bacteria; kingdom Pseudomonadati; phylum Pseudomonadota; class Gammaproteobacteria; order Pseudomonadales; family Pseudomonadaceae; genus Pseudomonas; species Pseudomonas sp. VI4.1. The sequence goes on along the minus strand of NZ_MULM01000165.1, from coordinate 14,000 downwards.
TGGCAACGATCTGCAGGTCCTGGCGATAGCCTTGGGTATACAGTGCACGAAGCACGTTACGGCCAATACGGCCAAAACCATTGATTGCGATTCGAAGAGTCATTTAACAGGGCCGCCGTCGTTTTGTTGTTGGAATTACAAGATTATTCGCATAAAAATAGAAAACAAGCCTTTTTAATGGCAATATTTTGTTCAATCTACAACGAGTGACCTGAATCAACTGGTCCGACCGATCAAGAAAACCGTCTGTCATCCCAAACACAACGGCCCTTGTTCAGCATAGACAATCAGGTCGCCACATCCGTTAGCCTGGAGTTCTACACATGCATCCCCGCGTCCTTGAGGTCACCGAACGGCTTATCGCCCGTAGCCGCGCAACACGTGAGGCTTACCTTGCACTGATTCGTGGTGCCGCCAGCGACGGGCCGATGCGCGGCAAGCTGCAGTGCGCCAACTTCGCCCACGGCGTCGCCGGTTGCGGTAGCGATGACAAGCACAGCCTGCGGATGATGAATGCCGCCAACATCGCAATTGTTTCGTCATATAACGACATGCTCTCGGCGCATCAGCCGTACGAAGTCTTCCCTGAGCAGATCAAACGGGCCCTGCGTGAAATCGGTTCGGTCGGCCAGTTCGCCGGTGGCACCCCGGCCATGTGCGATGGCGTGACCCAGGGTGAGCCGGGGATGGAACTGAGCCTGCCCAGCCGTGAAGTGATCGCGCTGTCCACCGCCGTGGCCCTGTCCCACAACATGTTCGACGGCGCGCTGATGCTGGGCATCTGCGACAAGATCGTGCCCGGCCTGATGATGGGCGCCCTGCGCTTCGGTCACTTGCCGACGATCTTCGTCCCGGGCGGGCCGATGGTCTCGGGCATTTCCAACAAGCAGAAAGCCGACGTGCGCCAGCGTTACGCCGAAGGCAAGGCCAGCCGCGAAGAGCTGCTGGAATCGGAAATGAAGTCCTATCACAGCCCCGGCACCTGCACGTTCTATGGCACTGCCAATACCAACCAGTTGCTGATGGAAGTCATGGGCCTGCACTTGCCGGGCGCCTCTTTCGTCAACCCGAACACGCCGTTGCGCGATGCCCTGACCCGCGAAGCGGCGCATCAGGTCACGCGCCTGACCAAGCAGAGCGGTGATTTCATGCCGATCGGCGAAATCGTCGACGAGCGTTCGCTGGTCAACTCGATCGTGGCGCTGCACGCCACCGGCGGCTCGACCAACCACACCCTGCACATGCCGGCCATCGCCATGGCGGCGGGCATTCAATTGACCTGGCAGGACATGGCCGACCTCTCCGAAGTCGTGCCGACCCTGAGCCACGTCTACCCCAATGGCAAAGCCGACATCAACCACTTCCAGGCAGCGGGCGGCATGTCGTTCCTGATCCGCGAACTGCTGGCAGCCGGGCTGCTGCATGAAAACGTCAACACGGTGCTTGGCCACGGCCTCAGCCGCTACACCCTGGAACCGTTCCTCGATAACGGTGAGCTGGTCTGGCGCGAAGGCCCTACCGAAAGCCTCGACGAGACCATCCTGCGCCCGGTCGCTCGTGCATTTTCGCCAGAAGGCGGTTTGCGCGTGATGGAAGGCAACCTCGGTCGCGGTGTGATGAAAGTCTCGGCGGTGGCCTTGGAAAATCAGGTCGTCGAAGCGCCAGCCATGGTGTTCCAGGATCAGCAGGATCTGGCCGATGCATTCAAGGCCGGGTTGCTGGAGAAAGACTTCGTCGCCGTGATGCGCTTCCAGGGCCCGCGCTCCAACGGCATGCCGGAACTGCACAAGATGACGCCGTTCCTCGGCGTGCTGCAGGATCGTGGCTTCAAGGTGGCCCTGGTGACCGACGGGCGCATGTCCGGGGCTTCCGGCAAAATCCCGGCGGCGATTCACGTCAGCCCCGAAGCTTATGTGGGCGGCGCTTTGGCGCGGGTGCAAGAGGGCGATATCATCCGCGTCGATGGCGTCACCGGCACTCTGGAGCTTAAGGTGGACGCCGAAGCATTCGCCGCGCGCGAACCTGCCAAGGGCCTGTTGGCCAATAACATCGGCAGCGGGCGCGAACTGTTCGGTTTCATGCGCATGGCCTTCAGCTCCGCAGAGCAGGGCGCCAGCGCCTTTACTTCTGCCCTGGAGACGCTTAATTGAAACTGGCTTTGGTCGGTGACATCGGTGGGACCAACGCACGTTTCGCGTTGTGGAAAAACCAGCAACTGGAGTCGATCCAGGTGCTGGCGACGGCAGATCACGCCAGCCCCGAAGAGGCGATCAGCCTCTACCTGGGCGGACTCGGCCTGGCGCCGGGTTCGCTCGGTTCGGTGTGCCTGTCGGTGGCGGGCCCGGTCAGCGGCGATGAATTCAAGTTCACCAACAATCACTGGCGGCTCAGTCGCCAGGGGTTCTGCCAGCAGTTGCAGGTGGACCAACTGCTGCTGGTCAACGATTTCTCGGCCATGGCGTTGGGCATGACCCGCTTGCAGCCGGACGAGTTCCGGGTGGTCTGCGAAGGTACCCCGGAACCTTTGCGCCCCGCGGTAGTGATCGGCCCCGGCACTGGCCTGGGTGTCGGTACCTTGCTGGACCTGGGTGAAGGCCGATTCGCCGCATTGCCGGGGGAGGGCGGTCACGTCGATTTGCCCCTGAGCAGCCTGCGCGAAACCCAGCTGTGGCAGCACATCTTCAACGAGATCGGCCATGTCAGCGCTGAAACCGCATTGAGCGGCAGTGGCTTGCCGCGGGTCTATCGGGCGATCTGTGCGGTAGACGGCCACGAGGCCGTGCTCGATACCCCGGAATCGATTACGGCAGCCGGGCTGGCGGGTGATCCGATTGCCCTGGAAGTGCTTGAACAGTTCTGCTGCTGGCTCGGTCGTGTGGCCGGCAACAACGTGCTGACCACCGGTGCACGCGGTGGCGTGTACATCGTGGGTGGGGTGATTCCGCGGTTTGCCGACTTCTTCATCGAAAGCGGTTTCGCCCGGTGCTTTGCCGACAAGGGCTGCATGAGCGATTACTTCAAGGGCATTCCGGTGTGGCTGGTGACGGCGCCGTATTCGGGGCTGATGGGCGCAGGGGTAGCGCTGGAGCAATCCATCCCGGCCTGAAATGCGATCAAAATGTGGGAGCGGGCTTGCTCGCGAATGCGGTGTGTCAGGCGACATCTGTGCTGGATGTCAGTCCGCCTTCGCGAGCAAGCCCGCTCCCACATTGTTTCTGCGGTGTTTGTAAAAACGGTGCATCAGGCATAATCCGTCCCAACTCAAATAACAAGGACGCCTCCAGTGAGCTCAGTCAACAAGTCGATTTTGTTGGTCGATGACGATCAAGAGATACGCGAGTTGCTGGACACCTACCTGACCCGCGCCGGTTTCCAGGTCCGGACCACGCCCGACGGTGCCGGCTTTCGCCAGGCGATGAACGAGGCGCCGAGCGACCTGGTGATCCTCGACGTGATGCTCCCGGACGAAGACGGTTTCAGTCTGTGCCGCTGGATTCGCCAGCACCCGCGTCAGGCCCAGGTGCCGATCATCATGCTCACCGCCAGTTCCGACGAGGCCGACCGTGTCATCGGCCTGGAGCTGGGCGCCGACGACTACCTGGGCAAACCCTTCAGTCCCCGTGAGCTGCAAGCACGCATCAAGGCGCTGCTGCGCCGCGCGCAGTTCGGCCAGGAGCGCTCCGGCAGTGAAGTGCTGGCTTTCGATGACTGGCGCCTGGACATGGTCAGCCATCGGCTGTTCCACATCGACGGCGAAGAAGTGATTCTCTCCGGTGCCGATTTCGCCCTGCTGAAGCTGTTCCTCGATCACCCTCAGGAAATCCTCGACCGCGACACCATCGGCAATGCCACCCGTGGCCGCGATCTGATGCCCCTGGATCGCATCGTCGACATGGCGGTCAGCCGCCTGCGCCAGCGCCTGCGCGACACCGAAAAACCGCCGCGGCTGATCCGTACCGTGCGCGGCAGCGGCTACCAACTGGCAGCCAATGTGGTTGCCAGTAATGGCCACTGAGTTTTTCCGCCAACTCGCCGCCAAGGTGCCCGTGCCGCGTTCACTGCTCGGGCGGATGTTATTGCTGACCTTGCTGGCGGTGCTGTTCGCCCAGGCGCTGTCGAGCGTGATCTGGGTTTCGCAGCTGCGCGCCACCCAGCTCGAGGGGCTGGTTACCAGCGCCCGCAGCCTCGCGCATTCGATGACCGCCAGCGTCAGTTATTTCCGCTCATTGCCGGTGGCGTTCCGGCCGCTGGTGCTCGACCAGTTGCGCAGCATGGGTGGCACCCGGTTCGTGGTGACCCTCAACGACAAACCCTTGGGCATGGAGCTGCTGCCGATCACCCCACGCAAGGCGGCGGTGCTCAAGGCGGTGGATGAAGTGCTGCGCCAGTCCCTGGGGCAGGACACGGATATCTCGGTGACGTTTGTCAGCCCCGAAGACCTGCGGATTTTCAACGGTGGGCTGAAACTCGACGAGTTGCCGCGCTCCTGGGCGCATTACGCGCTGACCCTGGAACCGGTCAATCCGCCGGTGCTGGTCACCCAGATCCAGATGGCGCCGGGGGAGTGGCTGTACATCGCTTCGCTGTTGCCCGAGCCCTATACCAGCCTTGAAGAGCAGGGGCTGCCGGCGCAACAGGTCTGGTTCATCGTCCTGACCAGTGGTTTTTTGTTGTTGTTCATCGGCCTGCTGGTGCACTGGCAGAGCCGGCCGCTCAAGCGTCTTGCACGGGCGGCACGCGATATGTCCCTGGGGGCCGAAGTCGAACCGGTGGCCGAGGGCGGTGGCAGTGAAGTGGTGGAAGTGGGCCGTGCCTTCAACGCGATGCGCGAACGAATCAGCCGTTATCTCACCGAACGCAGTCAGTTGTTCAGCGCGATTTCCCATGACCTGCGCACGCCGATCACCCGCTTGCGGCTGCGGGTCGAACTGCTGGAGGATGAACAGCTGCAAGCCAAGTTCGGTCGCGACCTGGATGAGTTGGAGCTGCTGGTCAAAGGCGCGCTGCAATGCGTGAAAGACACCGACATTCACGAGAATATCGAACCGGTGGACCTCAACCATGTGCTCGATTGCCTGGTGGAACCGTACCTTGCACCCAACGGCAATGGCCGGGTGACCCAGCAAGGTCGGGCACTGGCGCCTTATCCGGGCAAGCCGTTGGCGCTCAAGCGGTGCATTGGCAACCTGATCGACAATGCCCTGAAATATGGGCAGAACGCGCACCTGCACATCGATGACGATGACAGCGCGTTTGTCTTGCATGTCGATGATGAGGGGCCAGGGGTGCCGGAGCAGCGGCTGGAGCAGGTGTTCGAACCGCACTTCAGGTTGGCGGGGCAGCAGCAGGGGTATGGGTTAGGCTTGGGGATTGCGCGCAATATTGCCCATAGTCATGGGGGCGAGGTCAGCCTGCAGAATTTGCGGGAGGGTGGGTTAAGGGTGACATTGCAGTTGCCTCGCAGTGTTGATTAGCAACACCGCGTTATCGTTCTTCGGCGTCAGATCAATCAACTCATTCTCAGGAGAAATGTCACAAAACGGTGACATAACCCACCCCCTTCGTTACAAGCCCGCCACCGCCCGTTGTTTAGACTGCCCCCAGTCATAACAACAAAAAAAAGGCACCCCATGGACACCTTCCAACCCGCCTTCAGCAGTTGGCTCAACGCACCGGCCCATCAGCAATGGCTCGCCGCAGAAGGCCTGCGCCTGCTGGCGTTCGCCAAGGCCGCAACGCTCGCCGAAGGCTTCGGCAACCTCGATGAAAAGGGTCGCCTGCCGGCCAACGCCCAAGCCGAAACCATGAACACCGCGCGCATGACCCACAGTTTCGCCATGGCCCACATCCAGGGCCTGCCGGGTTTTGCCGAGCTGGTGGATCACGGGGTCAAAGCCCTCAGCGGTCCGCTGCGCGATGCTGAACACGGTGGCTGGTTCGCCACCCCGGAACACCGCGACGGCAACACCGGCAAAGCCGCCTACCTGCATGCTTTCGTCGCACTGGCCGCGAGTTCTGCGGTAGTCGCCCAACGGCCCGGCGCCCGAGCGTTACTCATTAATGCGATCGACATCATCGACACGCATTTCTGGAGCGAGGAGGAGGGCGCGGTGCGCGAATCCTTCAACCGCGACTTCAGCTGCGAGGAAGCCTATCGCGGCGCCAACAGCAACATGCACGCCACCGAAGCCTTCCTCGCGCTGGCCGACGTCACCCGGGACAACCGCTGGCTGGTCCGCGCCCAGCGCATCGTCGAGCGCGTTATCCATACGCACGCCGCCGCCAACGACTACCTGGTGGTCGAGCATTTCGACCGCGACTGGCAGCCGCTGCGCGAATACAACCACGCCAATCCGGCCGACGGTTTCCGCCCCTACGGCACCACGCCCGGCCACGGTTTCGAATGGGCGCGGCTGTTGCTGCACCTCGAAGCGGCGCGGGTCCGGGCCGGGATGCCGGCGCCAGGCTGGCTCGCCACGGATGCGCAAAAACTGTTCGAGCACAATTGTCGTCAAGGGTGGAGCGTCGACGGTGCGCCGGGCATCGTCTACACCCTCGACTGGGACAATCGCCCCGTGGTTCGTCATCGCCTGCACTGGACCCATTGCGAAGCCAGCGCCGCCGCCAGCGCTCTGCTCAAGCGCACGGGCGAGGAATACTACGAACACTGGTACCGAGTGTTCTGGGAGTTTTGTGACAGTCATTTCATCGACCGCCGAGACGGCAGCTGGTATCACGAGCTCGATCCGCAAAATCGCCCGAGCGCCGATATCTGGGCCGGCAAACCCGACCTGTATCACGCCTGGCAAGCCGTGTTGATCCCGCGCCTGCCGCTGGCGCCCAGCATGGCCACGGCGCTGGGGCAGTTGGCCCAGAGCGTTCCTGTGTAACCATGTGGTGACATTCGAGCGTCCCTTCGTTACCTGCGAAGGGATGACTCCTGTTTAAAATCCATGCAGCGCAAGCACCAGACTTGCATGCATAACAACAAGAAAGGTACTTCTAGATGAATGCGATTTCTCGCCTCGCTACTGTCATTTCTCTTGCCTCGCTGCTTCCCCTTTCTGCATTCCCGCTGAGTGCCCTTGCCGCTGACGCCAAAGGTTCGGTGGAAGTCGTTCACTGGTGGACCTCCGGTGGTGAAAAGGCAGCGGTCGATGTGCTCAAGGCTCAAGTCGAAAAAGACGGCTTCACCTGGAAGGACGGCGCAGTCGCCGGTGGTGGCGGTTCCACGGCCATGACCGTCCTCAAGAGCCGCGCCGTTGCCGGTAACCCGCCGGGCGTCGCCCAGATCAAGGGGCCGGACATCCAGGAGTGGGGCAGCACTGGCCTGCTCAGCACCGATGCGCTGAAAGACGTTGCCAAAGCGGAGAACTGGGACAGCCTGCTGATCAAGAAAGTCTCCGACACCGTGAAATACGACGGCGACTACGTGGCTGTGCCGGTGAACATCCACCGCGTCAACTGGCTGTGGATCAACCCGCAAGTGTTCAAGAAAGCCGGGATCGAAAAAGCGCCGACCACCCTCGAAGAGTTCTACGCCGCCGGCGACAAGCTGAAAGCCGCAGGCTTCATCGCGCTCGCCCACGGTGGCCAGCCTTGGCAGGACAGCACCGTATTCGAAGACGTGGTGCTCTCGGTCATGGGCGCCGACGGTTACAAGAAAGCCCTGGTCGACCTGGATCAGAAAACCCTCTCGGGTGCCGAGATGACCAAGGCCTTCGCCGAGCTGAAAAAAATCACCGGCTACATGGACCCGAACCGTGCCGGTCGTGACTGGAACATCGCCGCCGCCGATGTCATCAACGGCAAGGCCGGCATGCAGATGATGGGCGACTGGGCCAAGAGCGAATGGACCGCCGCCAACAAAGTCGCGGGCAAGGACTACCAATGCGTGCCGTTCCCGGGCACCGAAAAAGCCTTCACCTACAACATCGACTCGCTGGCCGTATTCAAGCTCAAGGCTGACCGCAAAGGTGACATCGCCGCCCAGCAAGACCTGGCCAAGGTCGCTCTGGGTAAAGACTTCCAGAAAGTCTTCAGCATCAACAAAGGCTCGATCCCGGTGCGCACCGACATGCTCAACGACATGAGTGGCCTGGGCTTCGATGCTTGCGCGCAAACCGCGGCCAAGGACTTCCTGGCGGACGAGAAGACCGGCGGCCTGCAACCGAGCATGGCGCACAACATGGCCACTTCCCTGGCCGTGCAGGGCGCGATCTTCGACGTGGTCACCAACTTCATGAACGACAAGAACGCTGACCCGGCCAAGGCCAGCGCGCAACTGGCATCGGCTGTCAAGGCTGCCCAGTAATCCCTGACTCTGAGTGACCCCCTGTAGGAGCTGCTTGCAGCGAAGGCGGTGTGTCAGCCAATACATGTATCGACTGACCCACCGCTTTCGCTGGCAAGCCAGCTCCTACAGGGGACCGCACTCCGATCCTCACTTCTCCACCTGGATTATCCCGATGAGCTCTGTGGCGGTTTTCAGCAAAGCCTCACCGTTCGATGCGCTGCAACGCTGGTTACCCAAGTTGGTACTCGCGCCGAGCATGCTGATCGTATTGGTTGGCTTCTACGGTTACATCATCTGGACATTCGTTCTGTCCTTCACCAACTCCAGCTTCATGCCGAGCTACAAGTGGGTCGGCCTGCAGCAATACATGCGCCTGATGGACAACGATCGCTGGTGGGTCGCGAGCAAGAACCTCGCGCTCTTCGGCGGCATGTTCATCGGCATCAGCCTGGTGCTGGGGGTGTTCCTCGCCGTGCTGCTGGATCAGCGCATTCGCAAGGAAGGCTTCATCCGCACCGTTTACCTGTACCCGATGGCGCTGTCGATGATCGTCACCGGTACCGCGTGGAAATGGCTGCTCAACCCGGGCCTGGGCCTGGACAAGATGCTGCGTGACTGGGGCTGGGAAGGCTTCCGTCTCGACTGGCTGGTGGATCAGGATCGCGTGGTCTATTGCCTGGTGATTGCTGCCGTGTGGCAAGCCTCGGGGTTTGTGATGGCGATGTTCCTCGCCGGCCTGCGCGGAGTCGATCAATCGATCATCCGTGCCGCGCAAGTCGACGGTGCGAGCCTGCCGACCATCTACCTGAAGATCGTGTTGCCGAGCCTGCGGCCGGTGTTCTTCAGCGCCTTCATGATCCTCGCGCACATCGCGATCAAGAGCTTCGACCTGGTGGCGGCGATGACCGCTGGCGGTCCCGGCTACTCCTCCGACCTGCCCGCGATGTTCATGTACTCCTTCACCTTCAGCCGTGGCCAGATGGGCATCGGTTCGGCCAGCGCCATGCTGATGCTCGGTGCCGTACTGACCATCCTCGTGCCGTACCTGTACTCCGAGCTGCGAGGCAAGCGCCATGACTAATCAACTCGGCAAACCGGCGCTCAGCTTCAGCCGAATCGCGATCTACGCCACCTTGTTGCTGGCGGCGGCGGTGTATTTGATTCCGCTGATCGTGATGCTGCTGACCAGCTTCAAATCGCCGGAAGACATCCGCACCGGCAACCTGTTGAGCTGGCCGACCGTGATCGATGGCATCGGCTGGATCAAGGCCTGGGACGTGGTCGGCGGCTACTTCTGGAACTCGGTGAAAATCACCGTGCCGGCGGTTTTGATCTCGACCTTTATCGGTGCAATGAACGGCTACGTGCTGTCGATGTGGCGCTTCCGCGGTTCGCAACTGTTCTTCGGTCTGTTGTTGTTCGGCTGCTTCCTGCCGTTCCAGACCGTGCTGTTGCCGGCCTCGTTCACCCTCGGCAAGTTCGGCCTGGCCAATACCACCACCGGTCTGGTGCTGGTGCACGTGGTCTACGGCCTGGCGTTCACCACGCTGTTCTTCCGCAACTACTACGTGAGCATTCCGGATGCGCTGGTCAAGGCTGCACGCCTGGATGGCGCGGGCTTCTTCACGATTTTCTGGAAGATCCTGCTGCCGATGTCGATCCCGATCGTGATGGTCTGCCTGATCTGGCAGTTCACCCAGATCTGGAATGACTTCCTGTTCGGCGTGGTCTTCGCCAGTGGCGACGCCCAGCCGATTACCGTGGCCCTGAACAACCTGGTCAACACCAGCACCGGGGCCAAGGAATACAACGTTGATATGGCCGCCGCGATGATCGCCGGGCTGCCGACACTGCTGGTCTACATATTCGCTGGCAAGTATTTCCTGCGTGGGCTGACGTCCGGCGCGGTCAAGGGGTAGAACATGGCAACTCTCGAATTACGCAACGTTAACAAGACCTACGGCGCCGGTTTGCCGGACACCCTGAAAAACATCGAACTGAAGATCGATGACGGTGAGTTCCTGATCCTGGTCGGTCCCTCGGGCTGCGGTAAATCCACGCTGATGAACTGCATCGCCGGCCTGGAAAACATCAGCGGCGGGGCGATTCTGGTGGACGACGCCGACATCAGCGGCATGAGCCCCAAGGATCGTGACATCGCCATGGTGTTCCAGTCCTACGCGCTGTACCCGACGATGAGCGTGCGCGACAACATCGCCTTCGGCCTGAAGATTCGCAAAATGCCCGCCGCCGAAATCGACGCAGAAGTCGCTCGTGTCGCCAAACTGTTGCAGATCGAACATTTGCTCAGCCGCAAGCCCGGCCAGCTCTCCGGTGGGCAGCAACAGCGGGTGGCGATGGGCCGTGCCCTGGCGCGGCGGCCGAAGATTTACCTGTTCGACGAACCGCTGTCCAACCTCGATGCCAAGCTGCGGGTCGAGATGCGCACTGAAATGAAACTGATGCACCAGCGCCTGAAGACCACCACGGTCTACGTGACCCACGACCAGATCGAAGCCATGACCCTGGGCGACAAGGTGGCGGTGATGAAGGACGGAATCATTCAGCAGTTCGGCACGCCGAAAGACATCTACAACAACCCGGCCAACCTGTTCGTGGCGAGCTTCATCGGCTCGCCGCCGATGAACTTCATCCCCCTGCGTTTGCAGCGCAAGGAAGGTCGCCTGGTGGCGCTGCTCGACAGCGGCCAGGCGCGCTGTGAATTGCCGTTGGGCATGCAGGACGCCGGGCTCGAAGACCGCGAAGTGATCCTCGGCATGCGCCCGGAACAGATCGTGCTGGCGGGCAGCGAAGCGAATGGCTTACCGACCATCCGCGCCGAAGTCCAGGTCACCGAACCGACCGGTCCCGACACCCTGGTGTTCGTCAACCTCAACGGCACCAAGGTCTGCTGCCGCCTGGCGCCGGACGTTGCACCGGCCGTGGGCGAGACCCTGACCTTGCAGTTCGATCCGTCGAAAGTGCTGTTGTTCGATGGGGCGACCGGGGAGCGGTTGGGGGTGGCCGGTGTGCCGAAAACCGAGGCCCACGCTGCCAACGTAGCGCAATTCAAAGGCCGCTGAAGATCAAAACTGTAGGAGCGAGCTTGCTCGCGATGGACGCCAACGATTACGCGTTTTTTCTGAATGAACGCGTCGCCCTTGAGACCATCGCGAGCAAGCTCGCTCCTACAGGAGGATATGCGCTGAGCAGCCTGTCGCTCTCCGTAACCGATGTCACCGCGTTAAATAAAAACAGTTAATAACAATAAAACGAGGATGTAGGGATGAAGAAGAACAACAACGCTCAGCTTATCTGCCAGTTATCAGCGATTGCGGCAATGACGCTGGCCGGCAGTGTGCAGGCGGCTGACGCGTTCAGCGCCGATTCCGAATGGATGACTGGTGATTGGGGTGGCGAGCGGACCCGACTGATCGAGCAGGGCGTCGACATCAAGATGGACTACGTCGGTGAAGTGGGTGGCAACCTCCACGGCGGCTACAACAACGACAAGACGGCGCGTTACGCCGACCAGTTCGGCCTGGGCGTGGCGCTGGACCTGGAAAAACTGATGGGCTGGGATAATACCCAGGCCAAGATCCAGCTCACCAACCGTAACGGTGAGAACATCTCCAATGACCGTGTCGGCGACCCGCGTGCCGGCACCTTGAGTTCCTCCCAGGAAGTCTACGGCCGTGGCCACATGGTTCGCCTGACCCAACTGTGGATCAAGCACCAGTTCCTCGACGGTAAACTGGACGTCAAGGCCGGTTACTTCGGCGAAGGCGAAGACTTCAACACCTTCCCCTGCGAGTTCCAGAACCTGGCGTTCTGCGGCTCCCAAGTGGGCAACTGGGCGACCAATATCTGGTACAACTGGCCGGTCAGCCAGGCCGCGGTCCGCGTGAAGTACAACATCTCGCCCGAGTTCTATGCGCAGATCGGCGCGTACAACCAGAACCCCTCGCAACTGGAGCACGGTAACGGCTTCAAGCTCAGCGGCAGTGGCACCAAGGGCACGGTATTGCCGGTGGAACTGGTCTGGTTGCCTAACCCTGGCAACCTGCCGGGCGAATACCGTGTCGGTTACTACAAAAGCACGGCCAAGGCCGATGACGTTCGCGAAGACGACAACGGTGATGATGCGGCCACCAGCGGCAACGCCTACCGCAGCCACAGCAGCAAGTCCGGCTACTGGTTCGTGGCGCAGCAACAACTCACCAGCCACAACGGTGACGCGTCCCGCGGCCTGAACATCGCCGCCAACGCCACGTTCCACGACAAGGACACCAACATCGTCGACAACTACCAGTCGCTGATGTTTGTGTACAAGGGCCCGTTCGATGCACGTCCAAAAGATGACATGGGGATCGGTTTCGCCCGTATCCATGTCAACGATGACGTGAAGAAAAACGCCGAGTTGGTCAACGCGTCCAATGGTGTCAGCGACTACCAGGATCCGCTGTTCTCGCCGCTGCGCAACACCGAGTACAACTACGAGGTCAACTACGGCTTCCACGTGACCAACTGGCTGACCGTCCGCCCCAACCTGCAGTACATCACTCACCCGGGCGGTGTGAATGAAGTTGATGACGCGCTGGTGGCCGGCTTGAAAATTCAGTCGGTGTTCTAACGTTGTTGCGATAAGCTCCTCTCCATGTGCGCATTTTTGCGGACGGCCAAGGCTGTCCGCTTTTTTTTGGGGCGGCGCAACCCGCAGAACAAGATGATTTTCAGGATCGCGGCACATGCATGAGCATCCGCTACAACGCTTCTTCAAATCCTTGCGCGAACGTCCGGTGTTCGCGTGGGAGCGCTATCAGATGCGCGATGTGCTGGTGATCGATCATCCGCTGTGTCAGGCGGTGTTCAGTCGGCAGGGCGCGCAGTTGTTGCACTTTCAGCCCCGGGACCAGAAACCCTGGCTGTGGTGCGCAGCCAAATGGCCGCATGTCGGGGCGATTCGTGGCGGGGTGCCGGTGTGCTGGCCCTGGTATGGGCGCCATCCGAGCGAAAACGCCTGGCCGTCCCACGGCTGGGCCCGGCTGCTCGACTGGAAGCTGCTGGACAGTAGCAGTGACGACGCTGGCGTGCATCTGCACTGGCAACTGCAGTTATGTGACTGGCAAGTGGACCTGCATGCGCACCTGGGCGAACGCATGGAATTGCGCCTGTGCACCGAGCATCAGGACAGCCTGCCGTGCCAGTTGAGCCAGGCGTTGCACGCGTATTGGCGTATTGGCGACGTCGGTGAGGTAGCGCTGTCTGGACTCGAGGGTGCGCACGGCTATGACCACTTGAACCGCCAGGTTTGCCAGCAGGAAGGCGAGTTGCGAGTCGAGGGCGGCTGTCAGCGGGTGTTCCAGCAGGAAGGGGAATTGCAGCTCAACGACCACGCCTGGCAGCGGGCGTTGTGCATCGACACCGGCGACGATGCGGACACGGTGGTCTGGCACCCCGGGTCACGGCCGTTGCTGGGGGTGAGCTGGAATGAGATCGGCGAGTTTGTCTGCGTGGAAGCGGCGAGCGGCGGGACCGATAGCCTGAGCCTGGCGCCGGGGCAGAAAGCGCATTTGAGTTTGCAGGCGCGGGTTGGGGTTTAGGCCAAAATCTTTAGCGCCTGGACTGGCCCCTTCGCTGGCAAGCCAGCTCCTACAGTGTCCGCGTCGAGTACAAAAATTTGCGACCGCCGCTCAACCTGTAG
>NZ_MULM01000166.1:0-91045 GCF_002029345.1 Pseudomonas sp. VI4.1 | reverse complement strand
GCCAGCTCCTACAGGGGAACGCGATCACCTGTAGGAGCTGGCTTGCCAGCGAAGGCGCCAGAACAGACACCATCAAAACCCAAACAAACCCAAACAAACCCAAACAAGGCTCAAGCAAGACCCAACCCCATCCATGGTGTAAGCTCTCAACCTCTTCGGATTCGACCCATTGCGAGCCCTATGCCGTCGCTTTTCAAACGCTCTCTGCTGCCCAAACTGCGCAGTTTTCCGCTGACCGCCGATGCCGTCACTATCCTCTCAGGCGCTGCCGAATTCCGCCGTTGCCTGCTGGAAAAAATCGCCCAGGCGACCCGGCGCATCTATATCGTCGCGCTCTACCTGCAGCAGGACGAAGCGGGCCAGGAAATCCTCGATGCCTTGCACGCCGCCAAACTGGCGCGTCCGGAGCTGGACGTGGTGGTGGTCGTCGACTGGCTGCGTGCCCAGCGTGGCTTGATAGGCGCCGGCAAGCAGCCGGGCAACTCCGCCTGGTATCAGGAAACCACCCGTACCCGCGACAGCGTGGTTCCGGTGTACGGCGTTCCCGTACAGACCCGAGAGCTGTTCGGCGTCCTGCATTTGAAGGGTTTTGTGATCGACGACTGCGTAATCTACAGCGGCGCCAGTCTGAACAACGTCTATCTGCACAAGTTCGACAAATACCGCTACGACCGTTATCACCTGCTGCACAACAGCGCGCTGGCCGATTCGATGCAGCATCTGATCCAGCATGGCCTGATGGCCTCCAAGGCGGTGCATCGCCTGGACCTGCCGAATCTGCCGACCACCCGCAGCCTGCGCAACGACATCGGTGACCTGCGCAGCCGCCTCAAGCACGCGGCGTACGACACCACCACAGGCACTACCGTCAAAGACGGCTTGACCGTCAGTCCGTTGCTCGGCGTGGGCAAGAACAATCCGTTGAGCCGGGTGATTTGCGAGTTGATCGCCAGTGCCCGGCATCAACTGACCATCTGTACACCGTACTTCAACCTGCCGCTGGCCGTCACCCGGGAAATCAACCGGGCACTGGCGCGAGGGGTGAAAATCGACATCGTGGTCGGGGACAAGACCGCCAACGATTTCTACATCCCGCCGAGCGAACCGTTCAAGGTGATCGCGGCGCTGCCGTACCTGTACGAAATCAGCCTGCGGCGCTTCGCCAAGCGACATCATCGCAGCATCGACAGCGGTCTGTTGAACCTGCACCTGTGGAAGGACGGCGACAACACCTACCACCTCAAAGGCATGTGGATCGATCAGCGTTACACCTTGTTGACCGGCAACAATCTCAACCCGCGGGCATTCCGTCTGGACCTGGAAAACGCGCTGCTGATCGATGACCCCAACGGTGAATTGCTTGAGCCGCGGCAAAAAGAACTGGACGAGATTTTCCAGCACACCCGCCGCATCGAGCGCTATCAGGCGCTGGACACACTGCTGGAATACCCGCCGGCGGTGGCCAAGTTTCTCAAGCGCGTGAGCAGGGTGCGGATCGAGCGGTTGCTCTACCGGATTCTCTAAATGTCGGAAAAAGACACCATTTCCATGCAGCTGTGCGTGGAAGCGCTGCTGCAAAGTTGCGCCCCGGGCGCTGCCACCGAAGAGGTGCTGGACAAGGTCGGCATCGATCCGGCACTGCAGCAGACCGCCGACGCCCGTGTCCCGGCCACTGCGTATGCGCGCCTGTGGCGATTGCTGGCCCGGCGCCGGGATGACGAGTTTTTTGGCATGGACCCGCGCAAACTCAAATCCGGCAGCCTGGAGTTTCTCTGTCGTTGCTCCATGGTCCAACCGAGCCTGGCCGCCGGCCTGACCTCGGGCCTGGGTTTTCTGTCGCTGATGCTGGAACACCTGCCCGCACAATTGGTGCGCCAGCAAAGCCTGGCGGAAATCGTGCTGCTGGAGGACGACCAGGACCCGCGTCGGGCCTTCACCTATTTCACCTACTGGATGATCGTTCACGGCGTGGCCTGTTGGCTGGCGGGGCGGCGGATTCCGATCCTGGCCATCGAACTGCGCTGCCCGCAACCGGACTTCTGCGATGACTACCAGGTGATGTTCTCGGAAAACCTGCGTTTTGATCGGCCGCGCACGCGAATGATCTTCTCCGCCGAATGCCTGGATTTGCCGATCAAGCGCAGCCCTGAAGAACTCAAGCGTTTCCTGGCGCACGCCCCTGCCAATATCCTGGTCAAGTACCGCGACCCGGAAAGCCTGGCCAGCCGGATCAAGCACGATTTACGGCAATTGCCGGCCGAACGCTGGCCCGAGACCGAGGCGCTGGCGCAGCAGCTGCGCATGTCGGCCTCGACCTTGCGCCGGCGCCTGGCCGAAGAAGGGCAGACCTATCAGGGCCTCAAGGACAGCGTGCGCAAGGAGTTGGCGATCGTGTGGCTGGCCGAGCCGGCCATCAGCTTTGCCGAGATTGCCACGCGTCTGGGGTTTGCCGATACCAGCTCGTTCTACAAGGCGTTTCGCAAGTGGTCGGGGTCGAATCCGGGGCATTACCGGAGTTTGATTCTTAACGAGGCTGGCTGATTCGGACTTTGCGGTGCTGGCTTGCCAGCGAAGGCGTCAGTCCAGGCAACACATCCTTTGGATCTTGGCCAAACCAGTCACACAACTTGATAGCTTTGACTATTGTCCCGCTCCCCGCACAGAGCGACTATTTCCCTGTTACTTACGGTTCCCCCCAACCTAATAAGAAGACACAGGGATTCTGGCAATGCGCGATTACTTGTCTGCCACGTCACAGTTCGATTACCAGCACACCGTCGACGCCGCACTCGCGGGCGATTTGACGGCCCTCAACGCCTGTGTCGAGTGTTGCGACCGGCATGCCTTGCCGGGGCGCATCGCGCTGTTCTGGGAAGGCCGCGACGGCGCCAGCGCGACTTACACCTTCAGCGACTTGCAGGACAAGGCGGCGCGATTCGCCAATTTTCTGTTGGCCCAGGGCGTGAAGAAGGGCGACAAGGTCGCCGGCCTGCTGCCGCGTAACATCGAGTTGCTGATCACCGTGTTCGCCACCTGGCGCATCGGCGCGGTCTATCAGCCGTTGTTCACCGCGTTCGGCCCCAAGGCCATCGAACACCGCCTGAGCAGCTCCGGCGCCAAAGTGGTGGTCACCGACTCGGTCAATCGCTCGAAACTGAGTGAAGTGGCCGACTGTCCGACCATCGTCACCGTTGCTGGCCCCAAGGGCCAGGGCATCGTCCGGGGCGATTACAGTCTCTGGGCCGAACTGGCCAATTATTCCTCCCTGTGCGAACCGGTGCTGCTGACCGGCGAAGACCCGTTCCTGCTGATGTTCACCTCGGGCACCACCGGCCCGTCCAAAGCGCTGTCGGTGCCGCTCAAGGCCATCGTTGCCTTCCAGAGCTACACCCGTGACGCCGTGGACTTGCGCCCTGAAGATGCGTTCTGGAACGTCGCCGATCCGGGCTGGGCCTATGGCATCTATTTCGGTGTCACCGGGCCGATGTCAATGGGCCACCCGATCACCTTCTACGATGGTCCGTTCACCCTCGAAAGCACCTGCCGGGTGATCAACAAATACGCGATCACCAACCTCACCGGCTCGCCGACTGCCTATCGCCTGTTGATCGCCGGTGGCAACGAGTTCGCCCGCTCGATCAAGGGCAAGCTGCGCATCGTCAGCAGTGCCGGCGAGCCGCTGAACCCGGAAGTGATCCGCTGGTTCGCCGACAACCTCGGCGTGGTGATCCACGATCATTACGGCCAGACCGAACTGGGCATGGTGCTGTGCAATCACCATGGCCTGGAGCATCCGATCCACATGGGCGCCGCCGGATTCGCCTCGCCGGGCCATCGCGTCGTGGTGCTGGACGAGGAATACAAGGAACTCGGCGTCGGCCAACCAGGCATCCTGGCCATCGATCGCACCCAGTCGCCGATGTGCTGGTTCGGCGGTTACGAAGGTGCGCCGACCAAGGCTTTCATCGGCAACTATTACCTGAGCGGCGACACCGTCGAGTGGAACCCGGACGGCAGCATCAGCTTCGTCGGCCGCAGTGACGATGTGATCACCACCTCCGGCTACCGGGTCGGCCCGTTCGACGTCGAAAGCGCGCTGATCGAACACCCGGCGGTGGTCGAAGCCGCGGTGGTCGGCAAACCCGACCCGGAGCGCACCGAACTGGTCAAGGCCTTCGTGGTGCTCAGCGCGCAATACCGCCCGGAGCCGGAGTTGGCCGAAGAACTGCGCCAACACGTGCGCAAGCGCCTGGCCGCGCACTCATACCCCCGTGAAATCGAATTTGTCAGCGAGTTGCCGAAAACCCCAAGCGGCAAGTTGCAGCGCTTTATCTTGCGCAACCAGGAGATCGCCAAGGCTCAAGAGGCTGCGGCGAAGAACCCTTCAGCTTGAATCCAAGGACACCATGATGCAGATCGCAAACAAGGTTTTTCTCGTCACCGGCGGTGCGTCCGGTCTCGGTGCCGCCACCGCTGAAATGCTGGTCGCGGCCGGTGCAAAAGTCATGCTGGTGGACATGAACGCCGAGGCGGTTGCCGCTCAGGCGCAACGTCTTGGCGCGCACAGCGTGGTGGCCGATATCAGCAGCGAAGCGGCGGCCGAAGCCGCGGTGCAGGCCACGGTCAAGGCGTTCGGCGGGCTCAATGGCCTGGTCAACTGCGCCGGCATCGTGCGTGGCGAGAAAATCCTCGGCAAGACCGGCCCGCATGTGCTGGCCAATTTCAGCCAGGTGATCAACGTCAACCTGATCGGCAGCTTCAACATGCTGCGCCTGGCGGCGGCGGCGATTGCCGAGACCGAAGCGGATGCCGATGGCGAGCGCGGGGTGATCATCAACACCGCCTCCGCAGCGGCATACGATGGCCAGATCGGCCAGGCCGCCTATGCGGCCTCCAAAGGCGCGATCGTCAGCCTGACCTTGCCCGCCGCCCGTGAACTGGCGCGCTTCGGTATCCGCGTGATGACCATCGCCCCGGGGATTTTCGAAACGCCGATGATGGCTGGCATGACTCCGGAAGTCCGCGCGTCGCTGGCCGCCGGCGTGCCGTTTCCGCCGCGCCTGGGCAAACCGGACGAGTATGCCGGCCTGGTCAGGCATATCATTGAAAACAGCATGCTCAATGGCGAGGTGATCCGTCTCGACGGCGCCTTGCGCATGGCCGCCAAGTAAAGAGGATTTGTCATGACTATTGCCAACGATCCAATTGTTATCGTCAGCGCCGTCCGCACCCCGAT
Source organism: Pseudomonas sp. VI4.1 (assembly GCF_002029345.1). Classification (NCBI taxonomy): domain Bacteria; kingdom Pseudomonadati; phylum Pseudomonadota; class Gammaproteobacteria; order Pseudomonadales; family Pseudomonadaceae; genus Pseudomonas; species Pseudomonas sp. VI4.1. The sequence continues at coordinate 85,809 of NZ_MULM01000166.1, read as the reverse complement.
GGGCGGGTTCCAGGGCGAACTGAAAAGCCTGACCGCACCGCAACTCGGTGCGGCAGCGATCAAGGCCGCGGTTGAACGCGCCGGTATTGCGCCGGATGCGGTTGAAGAAGTGCTGTTTGGCTGCGTACTGCCCGCCGGCCTCGGCCAGGCGCCTGCACGGCAGGCCGCCCTCGGCGCCGGCCTGGACAAATCGACCCGCTGCACCACCCTGAACAAGATGTGCGGCTCGGGCATGGAAGCGGCCATTCTTGCGCATGACATGCTGGTGGCCGGCAGCGCCGAGGTGGTGGTCGCCGGCGGCATGGAAAGCATGTCCAACGCGCCGTACCTGCTGGACCGCGCGCGCAGCGGTTACCGCATGGGCCACGGTCGCGTACTCGACCACATGTTCCTCGACGGCCTGGAAGACGCCTATGACAAGGGCCGCTTGATGGGCACCTTCGCCGAGGATTGCGCCGAAACCCACGGTTTCACCCGTGAAGCCCAGGACGCGTTTGCCATTGCCTCGACCACCCGCGCACAGCAGGCGATCAAGGACGGCAGCTTCAAGGACGAGATCGTGCCGCTCACCGTGACCGTCGGCAAAGAGCAGGTGCTGATCAGCCACGACGAGCAGCCGCCGAAAGCCAGGCTGGACAAGATCGCCTCGCTGAAACCGGCGTTCCGCGACGGTGGCACGGTCACTGCGGCAAACTCCAGTTCGATCTCCGACGGCGCCGCGGCACTGGTGCTGATGCGCCGTTCCGAAGCCGAGAAGCGCGGCCTGAAACCCTTGGCGGTGATTCACGGCCACGCCGCGTTTGCCGATACCCCCGGCTTGTTCCCGGTGGCTCCGGTGGGCGCGATCAAGAAACTGATGCAGAAAACCGGCTGGTCCCTGGACGAAGTCGATCTGGTGGAAGTCAACGAAGCCTTCGCCGTGGTCAGCCTGGTGACCATGACCAAACTGGAAATCCCCCACGAGAAGATCAACGTGCACGGCGGCGCTTGCGCCCTGGGTCACCCGATCGGTGCGTCCGGTGCGCGGATCCTCGTGACCCTGCTCTCGGCCCTGCGCCAGAAAGGCCTGAAGCGTGGTGTTGCGGCGATCTGCATCGGTGGCGGTGAAGCGACGGCCATGGCCGTGGAATGCCTGTACTGAGGCTGACACCAATCCCTGTAGGAGCTGGCTTGCCAGCGAATGCGGTGTGTCATTCAACATTAATGTCGACTGACACGGCCTCTTCGCTGGCAAGCCAGCTCCTACAGATTTTCGCATTCGGCTTATTTTTTAAGGACTGGCCATGATCCCCAATGACGACCAACAACAAATCCGCGATATGGCCCGGCAGTTCGCCGAGGAACGGCTGAAACCGTTCGCCGCAGAATGGGACCGCGAACACCGCTTCCCCAAGGAAGCATCGGCGAGATGGCACAGCTGGGCTTCTTCGGCATGCTGGTGCCGGAAGAGTGGGGCGGTTGCGACACCGGTTACCTGGCCTACGCCATGGCCCTGGAGGAAATCGCCGCCGGTGACGGGTCCTGCTCGACCATCATGAGCGTACACAACTCGGTGGGCTGCGTGCCGATCCTCAAGTACGGCAACGACGAGCAGAAAGAGCGCTTCCTCAAACCGCTGGCCAGCGGCGCGATGCTGGGTGCCTTCGCCCTGACCGAACCCCAGGCCGGCTCCGATGCCAGTGGCCTGAAAACCCGCGCCAGGCTGGACGGCGACCACTACGTGCTCAACGGCTGCAAGCAGTTCATCACGTCGGGGCAAAACGCCGGGGTGGTGATCGTCTTCGCCGTGACTGATCCGGCTGCCGGCAAGCGAGGCATCAGCGCGTTCATCGTGCCGACCGACTCGCCAGGCTACAAAGTCGCACGGGTCGAGGACAAGCTGGGTCAGCACGCGTCCGACACCTGCCAGATTCTGTTCGAAGACGTGAAAGTGCCGCTGGCCAACCGTCTGGGCGAGGAGGGCGAAGGGTACCGGATCGCCCTGGCCAACCTCGAAGGCGGCCGTGTCGGCATCGCCTCGCAATCGGTGGGCATGGCCCGTGCCGCGTTCGAAGCGGCCCGCGACTATGCCCGCGAGCGCGAGAGCTTCGGCAAGCCGATCATTGAACACCAGGCCGTAGCGTTCCGCCTGGCGGATATGGCCACCCAGATCGCCGTGGCCCGGCAGATGGTGCATTACGCTGCAGCGCTGCGTGACAGCGGCAAACCGGCCTTGGTCGAAGCATCGATGGCCAAACTGTTCGCCTCGGAAATGGCCGAGAAGGTATGCTCATCGGCCTTGCAAACCCTTGGCGGTTACGGTTATTTGAACGATTTCCCTTTGGAGCGGATCTATCGCGACGTGCGTGTCTGCCAGATCTACGAAGGCACCAGCGATATTCAGCGCATGGTCATTTCGCGCAATCTATAAACGGAGTCATACATGAGTTACGAAACGATTTTGCTGGAAACCCAGGGTCGCGTGGGCTTGATTACCCTCAACCGTCCGCAGGCGTTGAACGCGTTGAATGCGCAGATCGTCAGCGAACTGAACCAGGCCCTCGACGGCCTGGAGGCCGACTCGAATATCGGCTGCATCGTGCTGACTGGCTCGAAAAAAGCCTTCGCCGCCGCGCCGACATCAAGGAAATGGCCGAGCTGACCTACCCGCAGATCTACCTTGACGATCTGTTCAGCGACAGCGACCGCGTGGCCAACCGCCGCAAGCCGATCATCGCCGCGGTCAACGGTTTTGCCTTGGGCGGTGGTTGTGAGCTGGCGTTGATGTGCGATTTCATCCTGGCGGGTGACAACGCGAAGTTCGGTCAGCCGGAAATCAACCTCGGCGTGCTCCCGGGCATGGGCGGCACCCAGCGCCTGACCCGCGCCGTGGGCAAGGCCAAGGCCATGGAAATGTGCCTCAGCGGCCGCCTGATCGACGCGGTGGAAGCCGAGCGTTGCGGGATCGTCGCGCGGATCGTACCGGCGGATGAACTGCTGGAAGAAGCACTGAAAGTCGCGGCCAAGATTGCCGCGAAGTCGCTGCCGATTGCGATGATGGTCAAGGAGAGCGTCAACCGCGCCTTTGAAGTGAGCCTGTCGGAAGGCGTGCGCTTTGAGCGTCGGGTGTTCCATGCGGCGTTTGCGACGCAGGATCAGAAGGAAGGGATGGCGGCGTTTATTGCCAAGCGTGAGGCTGAATTCAAAGGGAAGTGATGTAGCGTTCTTGCGGACGCTTTCGCTGGCAAGCCAGCTCCTACAGGGGTACGCATTCCCCTGTAGGAGCTGGCTCGCCAGCGAAGCTTTAGGGCATCACACCAGATAATTTTTCAGTTCGCGGGCAATCACCATCCGCTGTATCTCGCTCGACCCTTCATAAATCTGCGTGATCCGCGCATCCCGGTAATAACGCTCCACCGGGTAATCCTCCAGATACCCATACCCGCCGTGAATCTGCATCGCCGACGAACAGACCTTCTCGGCCATTTCCGAGGCAAACAGCTTCGCCTGTGAGGCCTCCGACAGGCAAGGTTTGCCGGCACTGCGCAGGCGCGCGGCATGCAGGATCAGCAACCGCGCCGCGTTCAGGCGCGTGTGCATATCGGCCAGCATATTGGCAATGCTCTGGTGCTCGATGATCGGTTTGTCGAACTGCACCCGATCCCGCGAATAGGCCAGCGCCGCTTCAAACGCCGCACGCGCAATCCCCAACGCCTGCGCCGCAATCCCGATGCGGCCCCCTTCGAGGTTCGACAGGGCGATGGCCAGGCCTTTGCCGCGTTCGCCGAGCAGGTTGGCTTCGGGGATCGTGCAGTTGTTCAGGGTCACCGCGCAGGTATCGGAAGCGCGGATGCCCATCTTGTGTTCGGTGCGGTCGACGATGAAACCTGCCGTGTCCGTGGGCACCAGGAACGCCGAAATGCCGCGTTTGCCCAGATCCGGATCGGTCACCGCAAAGACAATCGCCAGTTTCGCCCGTTTGCCGTTGCTGACGAATTGCTTGGCGCCGTTGATGACCCACTGGCCATCGAGCAATTCGGCGCGGGTGCGCAGGGCGTGGGCTTCGGAACCGGCCTGGGGTTCGGTCAGACAGAAGCAGCCGATGGCCTGGCCGCGCGCCAGGTCCGGCAGCCAGGTCTGTTTCTGTTCTTCGCTGCCGTAGTTCAGCACCGGTCCGCAGCCCACCGAGTTGTGGATGCTCATCAGCGCGCCGGTGGCGCCGTCGCCGGCAGAGATTTCTTCCACGGCCAGGGCGTAGGTGTCGCAGTCGACATAGGTGCCGCCCCATTCCTCGGGCACCACCATGCCCAGCAGGCCCAGTTCGCCCATTTTCGCGACCAGGCCATCGTCGATCCAGCCGGCCTTTTCCCAGGCCTGGGCGTGGGGCGCGATTTCGCCGCGGGCAAAGTCCCGGGCCATGTCGCGGATCATGACTTGTTCTTCGCTCAATTCGATATCGTGCATGGCTCAGCTCCGGCTTGGGTCGAACCCGCTGAAAAAACTCGCGACGTGCCCGGCGTCCAGCGCCTGCAAGGTCGGCGGGTTCCAGCGCGGGCTCTTGTCTTTGTCGATCAGCAAGGCGCGCACGCCTTCGATCAGGTCGCCGCGCGCGAACCACTGCCGGTCCAGGTGCAGCTCAAGGGCGAAGCAGTCTTCCAGGCTCAGGTGCCGACCGCGGCGCAACATTTCCAGGGTCACAGCCATGGCCAGCGGCGAACGGCTTTGCAGCAGGTCGGCGGTGGCCACGGCCCACTCATGGCTGTCGGCGACCGTTACTTCACGCAGTTGCTCAACAATACTCGGCACATCGGGCAGGGCGAAGAAGTGATCGATGGCCGGGCGCAATACGCTCAACGGCGCGTCAGGCAGTTGTTGCACCGCAACCGTCGCCAGCAAGCCTTGCAGGTCCTTGAGCGGCGAGTCTTGCCATTGCAGCCGATCGAGCTGCTCGTCCAGGGTGCCTAGCTTGCTGCTGTCCAGATACCAGTCGGCCAAGCCGCAATAGAGCGCGTCCGCCGCACGGATCTGCACGCCGCTGACGCCGAGATAAATGCCCAGTTCGCCAGGAATCCGCGACAGGAAGTGGCTGCCGCCGACGTCCGGGAAATAACCGATCGCGACTTCGGGCATCGCCAGACGGCTTTTCTCGGTGACCACCCGCAAGTCGGCGCCTTGCACCAGGCCCATGCCGCCGCCCAGGACGAAACCGTCCATCAACGCCAGGACCGGTTTGCGGTAGTGGTGAATCGCGAGGTCGAGGGCGTACTCCTCGACGAAGAAGTCCTCGTGCAGGGTGTCGCCGTTCTTGAAGCTGTCGTACAGCGAGCGAATATCGCCGCCGGCACAGAAAGCCTTCTCGCCCGCACCGCGCAATACCACCGCATGCACCTGCGAGTCCTGCGCCCAGACGTCGAGCTGACGCTGCAGCGTGCGCACCATGTCCAGGGTCAGGGCATTGAGGCCGGCGGGGCGATTGAGAGTCAGGTGACCGATATGGTTGCGAACTTCGGCCAGCACTTCGTTTTGCGTGGCATCCATGGACGTAGTCCCCGGAGAATAAACCTGAGCAGTCATCAGTAACTCCCTGCTTTTATTGTTCTTTACAGACAAGCTCGCACGCGAGCGATGCTGGATCGTACCAGTGCAAATTTGTGATGTACAACCGGGATATGTGCAGGGTCAGTTTGCGTTTTTGCCTTAACGCCAGATCCAAAGATCGCAGCCTGCGGCAGCTCCTGCAGAGGCTGCGATCTTTTGAACTTCAACCTTTCTTGGAAAACACTTCACCAATACTGCGACGTTTGGCGTGCAACTCACTGATATGGATCAGTTGTTCCAGATCTTCGGGGGTCACGTCGAAGAACGCTTCCATCTCCGCCAGGGCCAGTTTCAGGTCTTGGGCAGTGATGGCCTGGTTGTCGATCGGCAAGTGATCGGCCGGCACCACGGCAACCGGTTCGCTGGCACGCTTGGGGTAACGGATGCGTGTCAGGTTGTTATAGGCCAGGGCGCAGAGCAGCATGGTCGAGCCGCTGAGCATCACCGGGCCGAGGGCTTTCCAGTCCAGGGCGATGGTCGCCGGGTCCGCCAGCACCATCAGCAACGCCAGCGCTCCGGCAGGCGGATGCAGGCAACGCAGCCAGCACATCAGAATCAGCGCCATGCCCGCTGCCAGGCACGCGCTGCCAAGGGTCCGTCCGAGCACATGCGCGACCAGCAACGAAACCACCCCGGCGCTCAAATACCCGCCCAGAATCGACCAGGGTTGGGCCAGCGCGCCAGAGGACACGGCGAACAGCAACACGGCCGAGGCGCCCAGCGGGCCGATCAGATGCTGCGCTACTGGCATGCCGAATACCTGGCTGCAGACCCAGACGCTGAACATCGTGCCCAGGGACATGCCGATGGCGGCGCGGCTCCATTCGGAAGGACGGGTATTGATGGCAGCGGGTAACCAGCGAGCAAGCATGAGGCACAGGATCCGTAGAAAAAATCGAGGCAAAAAAAAGGCTTAGCTGGGATACCCAGAAAGCCCTTGAAGGTGTTCCAACTATTGGGGGAGGAACCGGCACAGTGTGCCGTTCAATCCTGATGCTGACAAATTCATATTAATGAAGCTTCAATTCATTATTTCTGAAGTATGGCGACCCGACGCCCACTCATGAAACACAGGAACCCGCCCATGGCCGTCAGCGCGCTCAAGGCATAGAACATGGTAGGCGCAGGGGAGTGCAGCAGCAGGTAACCGCAGATTACCGGACTCAAGGCCCCGCCGAGGGCGGCGAGGTTCTGTGCGCCGTAGTAACTGCCGCGCAGTTCCTCTGGCGCCAGGGTATCGACGAAGAGGAACTCGGCGGGGTAGATGATCATTTCACCGAGGGTGAAGATGAACATTGCTACGCACCAGGACACCAGGCTGTCGGCCAGGCTGAAGCCGATCAGCCCGACGATGAACAGGCTGGTGCCGCCGGCGATCCAGTAGCGCAGTTGTTCGCGTTTGAGGAAACGACCGATCTGGTATTGCAGCAGGATCACGCTGATGGCGTTGCAGGCGAGCAGGGCGGCCATGGTTTGCAGGGCTCGCTTGGAATCCTGGGTCACCAGCAGGTATTGCGACAGGTACAGGGTGTAGCGGCCGTGGACCACGGTACTGAGCAGGCAGCCGCAGGTGAACATGATCAGCGTGCGGTCGTTTTTCAGGGTGACCAGCGTTTTCAGAAAACTCTGGGGTTGGCCGATGGCCGGCGCCACGGCCGAGTCCTTCGGTATCCCGATCATCAGGAAAATACTGAAGAAGGCGATACCGCCGGCGATCAGAAAGGGTGCGATCGGATATACGCCGGCTATCACCACGCCCAACATCGGGCCGATGGCGTAGCCGATGTTGGTCAAGGTGTAACGCAGGGAAAACGCCTTGGCACGTTGGCCCACGGGCAGGTTTTCGCTGAGGATCGCCTTTGAGCCGATCAGGAACAGTGCCGAGGCGGTTTCGGTGATCACCAGGGTGGCGGTGGTCAGGTAGAGGTTGTCGGCAAAGGTCAGCAGCACGAAGCCGATGGCGCTGGAGAGCATCGCAAGGATCAGCAGCCGGCGCTTCTCGAGGCGGTCGATCATGTAACCGCCGTAGAGCGCGAGCAACGTGGCGATGAACACCGCGATGCCCAGCAGCAAACCGACGTCCTGTTGGTTGAGGCCGAGTTTATTGCTCAGGAACAGCGTGAGCAGCGGGCTGGTGATGGCACGGCTGACGACGATGGTCAGTGAAACGATCATCAATCGGCGGATAACGAGTGAGTAAGTGGCCACGGTGGGGCAAATGTCCTTATTCAGATTCTATGGTGTTCGGCTTGATACCGGGTCGCCGCCACTCGCGAGCAAGCCCGCTCCCACAGGGGAATGCATTTCAACTGTGGGAGCGAGCCTGCTCGCGAAGGGGCCGGGTCAGGCAATGCGATAGTCAATTCAACGGCTTCCAGTTCAACCAGAGACAGGCATTGCATCCGCGCATTCATGCAAGGTAATCCCGGTAATGCCGCTCATACACTGAAGCGGGATGATCCTCGGTCAACGGTGCCGCCGACTCGGCCCACCACCGGGCGACGTCGGCGCCCGTGGCAATCCACACGTCATCGTGCTGTTGAATCCCCTCAAGCAACTCGCGCAGCACGCCGATCCGCCCAGGCGTGGCGATGATCTCCGGGTGCAGCCGCAGCACATAACACAAGCCAAACCGGTGAAACCCGGCGAAGTCCATTTGCAGGTTGCCCAAAGTGTGGCTGTAAGACGCGATCCGCGATTGCGCCGGTGGCACGGCGGGGCTGAGGTTAAAGGCGAAGTAGGGTTCGTCTTCCAGTTCGTAGTGCAGCGGCAGTTCGATGACCTCGGGCGCGGTCGGGTGAGCGAAAGGCAAGTCATCGCCGCGCCAGGATGAGGACCAGCGAATGCCGTGGTCTTTCAACGCCTCGATGAAACCCGGCGCACCATTGCCGGCCGGAATACGAAACCCGGTCGGACGCTGGCCGGTCAGGGCCGTCAACGCCGCGCACCCCTTGGCGATCTCGGCGCTCTGCGCGGCCAGGTCCAGGGTGTCGTAGTTTTGATGGCGATAGCGGGCGCAGGCGATGTCGTGGCCGCCCGCCTGGATGGCCCGAATGTGTTCCGGGTTTTCCTCGGCGACGATCCCGGGAATGCACCAGCTGCTGGGTACGCCCAACTCTGCAAACAACCTGAGCAAGCGTTCGACGCCGCGCTGGCTGCCATAACGCCAGACCGAGAGCGTCTTGTCGCGTCCGGCGACTTCAGGGGCTTGCGTCAGGATGCCGTGGACATCGTTGTAATCGACGGTCAGCACCACGGCGCAGCGGTAGCCCTTGGGCCAGACGGTGGAATCAGCCATGGTGATGCTCCTTGAGCCACCAGCGGGCGACATCGCGGCAGGTGGCGAACCACACGTCATCGCGCTGACGCATGTGTTCGAAGAGTTTTTCCAGCAGCAGGATACGCCCCGGTTTGCCGGTGATCTTGGGGTGGAACAGGGTGGTCAGGCACAGGCCTTCGTTCATCGCGCCGTCGTATTCGCGGCACCAGTTGTCCAGGGTCAGCGCGTAGCTGGCGGTGCGGTCCAGGCCGCAAGGAAAGTCTGGCGCTCGGGTATAGGCGATGGAGGCGTAGTCGTCCATTTCCCAGCGCCCGGGGATTTCCACCAGCGGTGTGGCAAAGCCCGGCACCTTGACCAGGTACGGCCGGTCATCGCCGCGCATGCTGCTGGAGTAGGTCACGCCGGCCTCGACCAGCATCGCCGGGGTCTCGGCGCGCCAGTCGCCGGACGGGGTGCGGAAACCTTCGGCGCGAATGTGCAGGTGTTGCCAGAACACCTCGCGGGATTTTTTCATCACGTCCTTTTGTTGTTCCAGCGTCAGGGCGTAAAAGGATTCGTGTTTGTAGCCGTGGTAGGCCACCTCATGTCCGCGCTCGACAATGGCCTGGCACTGTCTTGGCCAGTTCTCCACCACCCAGGCGGGGACGAAAAACGTCGTCGGGATCCGGAATTCATCGAGCAGGTCGAGAATCCTCGGCAGCGCCCGATAAGGGCCGTAACCGCCGAAACCGAAGTATTCGGGCTTACGCCAGATCGAGCCGTTGAGCATGGCATCGCCGGTGGGGCCATCGAGGTCGAAGGCCAGGGCGAGGCAGGCTTTGTGTGGGGCGGGCCAGGTGGGATTTCGCGAGGAGGACATCATGGTGCTCCATTCATCTATAGGTAAAACGCGAAACCTGTGGGAGCGGGCTTGCTCGCGAAGGGGCCCTGTCAGTCAGCATTGATGTTGGATGACATACCGCATTCGCGAGCAAGCCCGCTCCCACAAGGGATGTAACAAGCCCTTACAGGTTTATTTACCGGCGTTGATGGTCACGGTCTTGATCGCGCCCAATTCCAGGTCCCACTTCTTCAGAATCGTCTGGTAGGTCCCGTCATCGATCATGCTCTGCAACGCAACCTTCACCGCCTCGCTCAGCTCGGGCTTTTTCTTGCTCACGCCCAGCCCGGTGAACTGCTCGGAGATCGGCAGGCCCACGGTCTTGTACATGTCCTTTTCCTGAGTCTTCAGGTACGACAAGGTCTCGCTGCCCTGCATCGCCGCATCGATACGGCTCTGGCGCAGCTGTGCACGGGCGTCGGCCGAGCCTTCGGTGCCGATCACATTGATCGCAGGCTTGCCGGCGGCTTCGCAATTGGCCTTGCTCCATGCGGCGATTTCCGCCGGGAAGGTCGTGCGGCGGCTGGTGCCGACCTTTTTGCCGCACAGGTCGATGATCTCGTTGGTGTCCTTGTTCTTCTGCAAGGTGTAGAACTGCGGCCCGCTGGTGAAGTAGTCGACGAAGGTCACACTGGCCTGGCGTTCGGCCGTGTCGGTCATGCCCGACATCACCATGTCCACACGGTCGGTGGTCAAGGCGTTGATCATCTGTTCGAAGCCGGTTTCCTGCCACTTGATCTTCACGCCCAGGCGTTCGGCCAGCGCGTTGCCCAGGTCATAGTCGAGCCCGGTGAGGGTGTTGGTGGCCGGGTCCTTGAAGTCCATCGGCGGGTAGTTCGGCATGATCGCTACCACGACCTCGCCTTTTTCCTTAATGCTGGCCGGTAGCTCGGCGGCCCAGGTAAAACCGGAAGCCATGACGCCTGCGAGTACTGCTGGAATAATCAAGTTCTTCATGGTCGTTCTCTTATGAGTGTTGTGAGGCGGCGCTTGTTTGCCAAGCGCGGCACCTAGGTTCGAACGGCAGAAATGAAGCTTTGGGTGCGCGGGTTTTGCGGACTTATTAGTATTTCTTCGGGGCTTCCAGCCTCCACGATCTGTCCGCCGTCCATGAACACCATGCGGTTGGACACCTCGCGAGCGAAGCCCAGTTCATGGGTGACGACGATCATGGTCATGCCGGTCTGCGCCAGGTCGCGCATCACCGACAGCACCTCACCGACCAGTTCCGGGTCGAGTGCCGAAGTGGGTTCATCGAACAGCATCAGCTTGGGACGCATGGCCAACGCGCGGGCAATGGCCACCCGTTGTTGCTGGCCACCCGACAGTTCAATCGGGTAGCTGTTGCGCTTGTCGGCCAGGCCGACGCGGGCGAGCAGTTCCACGGCTTCTTCATGCGCCTCCTTGGGCGAGCGCTTGAGCACCTGGCACGGCCCTTCGATGATGTTTTGCAGCACAGTCATGTGCGGGAACAGGTTGAAACGCTGGAACACCATGCCGGTGGACAGGCGTTGCCGGGCGATCTGCGATTCGTTGAGCTCGTACAGTTTATTGCCGGCGATGCGGTAGCCCACCAGTTCGCCGTCGACCCACAGGCCGCCCTTGTCGATCCTTTCCAACTGGTTGATGCAACGCAGCAAGGTGCTCTTGCCGGAGCCGGAAGGGCCGATGATGCACAGCACTTCGCCTTGCTCGACTTCGATGTTGACGTCCTTGAGTGCGTGGAAATGGTCGTAGTACTTGTTCAGGCTCACGGCCTTGACGATGTTTCTCATGTCGGACTCCTCAAGAACGCTTGCCGGCGCCGCGAGCGAAACGACGCTCCAGTCGGCTTTGACCGAAGGACAGCACGGTGACGGTGGCCAGGTACCAGATACCGGCGACGATCAGCAGCTCCATGACCCGGGCGTTGGCGTAGTAGATGTTCTGGGCGTTGTAGAGCAGTTCCGAATACTGGATGACGCTCGCCAGGGAGGTCATTTTGACCATGCCGATGAATTCGTTGCCCACCGGCGGAATGATCACCCGCATGGCCTGGGGCAGGATGATCCGGCGCAGCGCTTGCAGGCGCGGCATGCCGATCGACTTGGCGGCTTCGTACTGGCCAGTATCCACCGACAACAGGCCGGCACGCACCACTTCGGCGGTGTAGGCGCCCTGGTTGATGCTCAAGCCGAGCAGGGCCGCGACGAAGGGTGTCATCAGGCTCACGGTGTCCATTTCGAACAGGCCGGGGATGCCGATGGTGGGAAAGATCAGCGCCAGGTTGAACCACAACAGCAGTTGCAGGATCAGCGGCGTACCGCGAAACAGCCAGGTGTAGGTCACTGCGACGTAGCGCAGGATCGGATTGGCCGACATGCGCATGATCGCCGTGATCACCCCGAAGACGATGCCCAGGGCCATCGCCAGGACCGCCATGACGATGGTGTTGAGCAACCCCCACATGATCGCCTGGGAGGTGAGGAACTGGCCGATGTACGACCATTCGATCTTGCCTTCGGCGAAGGCCCGAACCAGGCCGAGAATGGCGATGACGATCACGGTGGCGAAAAAGATTCGCCCGTAATAGCGCCGTGGCACATGGTGATACTGGGTGATATCAAACTGGTTTTCCGCCAGTTTGCGCTCCGCCTGGAGTCGTTCTGCCTGAGTCTGGCTCATGTTGCTTCTCCGTACACTTGGTAATTCAGGCCAACCGCGATCCCTGTGTAGGAGCGGGCTTGCCAGCGAAAGCGGTGGGTCATTCAACATTGATGTCGACTGACCCGGCCCCTTCGCTGGCAAGCCAGCTCCTACAAGGGTCTTGCGTCGTCGATCAGAGCCGGAAACCCTGATAGTTCTCGGTCCATTGTTGCTGCGCGGCAAGGGCGGTCTTCAAGCGGCCGATCTGCTCGCGCACCTGTTGCGGCGCGGTTCCGCCCCAGCCACTGCGCGCAGCGATAGCGGCTTCAAGGGTCAGGCTGTCACGCACCTCGGGCGTCAGACGCGGATCGATCTCCGCCAACAGCGCCGGCGAGGCTTCCCACAGTTCGATGTCATGTTTCTCGCAGGCCTGGACCAGCGCACCGGTGATTTCGTGGGCCTCCTTGAACGGCACGCCGCGCATGGCCAGCCAGTCGGCGACTTCGGTCGCGAGGGTGAAGCCCAGCGGCACCTGACGCCGCAGCTCTTCGACATTGACCGTCATGGTCGCGACCATTCCGGCCATGGCCGGCAGCACCAGCAGCAAGGTGTCGACGCTGTCGAGTACGCTGTGCTTGTCTTCACTCAAGTCGCGGTTGTACGACAGCGGCAGGGATTTGAGGGTCGACAGCAGGCCAGTCAGGTTGCCGATCAGGCGGCCAGCCTTGCCTCGAGCCAGTTCGGCAATGTCCGGGTTCTTCTTCTGCGGCATGATCGAGCTGCCGGTGGCGTAGGCATCGTCCAGGGCGACCCAGCGGAATTGCCGGGACGACCACAGGCAGAATTCTTCCGCGAGGCGGGAAATATTGATCCCGAGCATGCTGGCGATAAACAGGAATTCGGCGACGTGATCGCGGCTGGCCACGGCGTCGATGGAATTTTCGCAGACACCGCTGTAGCCCATTTCCCTGGCCGACTGCTGCGGCAGGCGCGCAATGGCGGAGCCGGCCATGGCCGCCGCGCCGAGTGGCGACAGCGAGGTGCGCGCGTCCCAGTCCACCAGGCGCTGCACATCGCGCAGCATGGCTTGGGCGTGGGCCAGCAAGTGGTGCGCGAAGACGATCGGCTGGGCCTGCTGCAGGTGAGTGAAACCCGGGCAGATGCTCTCGACGTGTTGCTCGGCCTGATCCACCAGGGCGTGCTGCAAGGCCAGGACTTCAACGGCCAGGGTGCGCACGTGATCACGCAGGAACAGGCGCAGGTCGTTGGCAGTCTGGTCGTTGCGCGAACGACCGGCGCGGAGTTTGCCGCCCAGGGCGCCGAGGCGTTCGGTCAGCACGCGTTCGATGAAGGTGTGGACGTCTTCGTCGTCCAGGGTCGGGGCGATGCTGCCGGCGCGGAAGTCAGCGCCAATGCGTTCCAGGGCGTCGAGCATGGTCTGGGTTTCCTGCTCGCTCAACAGCCCGGCGCGTTGCAGTTCACGGGCATGAGCCTGGGAACCGGCGAGATCGTACGGGGTGAGCCGGAAATAGCGTTCAGGGCAACGGGACAGTGCCGCCAGGGCTTCGGACGGGCCGCTTTTGAAGCGGGCACCCCAGAGACGGTCGGTGGGTTGGGACATTGTTGTTTTCCTCGTCGTTGCTCGGACGTAAATAGTGGTGTGGCCAGGAGCTTCGCTGGCACGCCAGCTCCTACAAGCAAGCCGGTTCCTACAGGGAGCGGTGTGCAAAGGGCGCAATGCACGCTGGAAATAACCAGGGTGTGGCGCGGTCTAAGCTGTGTTCAAGAGGGCAGTTGCGAAGCGGTGGAAGTTGATCAAAATGTCAGCTTTTAACAGTTCGAAATCAGTGAGTTGGCACTGATGGGCGCAATTTATTAGCGGTTGCCAAGCCTGGTTTTCTGTGTTCATTATTATTGGCCAGCTGTGTTTTTGTTGTTGTGCACAGAGTGTTGAATAGGGCGCCAGAGGTAAATAAGCATTATGGAAACCCCACTTTCCAATTCCGGAAACCCGCCGCCGAAAACGTCGCATCGGGCACCGCTGACCCTCAGTGGCCTGGACTTCAAATTGCTCAAGGTGTTCAAGGCGGTGGTTGAGGCCGGAGGCTTCAGTGCAGCCCAGAACGAGCTGAATGTGGGGCTGGCAGCCATCAGCAAACAGATTTCCGACCTTGAGATTCGCATCGGCATGCGCCTGTGCACTCGGGGCCGGGAAGGCTTTCACCTGACCGAAGAAGGCAGTCTGGTGTATCAGGCATCCATTGATCTGTTTGCCTCGGTCGATAACTTTCGGGATCGCCTTAGTTCAGCGCAAAACGAACTTATTGGCGACCTTGGCGTGGGAGTTATCGACAATACGATTTCCGATGCCCATTCGCCGTTAGTTGCTGCACTTGGACGGATTAACGAAGCGTCGCCCAAAGTAAGATTACAACTTCAGACCTCGCAACTGGATGAGGTGGAAAGGGCCGTGGTAGAGGGGCGGTTGCTGGCGGGGATCGTCCCGGTTTATCAGCGTCGGGAAGAGTTCGATTACTACGCGCTGTATGAAGAGCGCTCACACGTCTACTGCGCTGTCGGCCACCCGTTGTTCACCCTGCCGGAGGCGGATATGAGCAGTAATGTGCTCAAGGACTACGAGTGCATTAACCACCGTTATGCGATACATCGCGACAAACTGAATTTTGCCCGTTACGACAGCTCTTCGGCCTCTGCGACCCAAGTCGAAGCGGTGGCGCTGTTGATCAAGACCGGGCGTTTCGTAGGCTTTCTACCCGAGCATTACGCCGCCTCGCTGGTGGCCCAGGGGCAATTTCGAGCCGTGCGCCCGGACCTGATCCACATCGATACGCCGTTCAACCTGATCCTGCGCCACAACACCGTGCGCAGTCCGCTGGTGAAGGCGTTTGCCCAGGCGTTGGGCGTTGACTTGAAAGTGCCCGCTTGATTGTTCATCCATTTGGGGTCAACGCCAACCCCCTGTAGGAGCCGGCTTGCCGGCGAAGGCGTCTGCATGGGCGCTGCAAGGCTTGAGGCCGCCTTCGCTGGCAAGCCAGCTCCTACAAGGGATCACCGGTGTACAAATGAATGGTGGTCTACGCCGAATCCCTGTAGGAGCCGGCTTGCTGGCGAAGGCGTCTGCATGGGCGATGCAGGGCTTGAGGCCGCCTTCGCTGGCAAGCCAGCGCCTACAAGGGGGGGCGTGTTTGGTTATTGGGCGACGACGTGCGCCACGGGCCATTGTTGCAGCGGAATCGGCAATTTGCGCGATTCACCGCGCCCCATCGGGAAGTACATGAAACCGGCGCGCGCCAGGCGTTCGGCGTCATACAGGTTGCGGCCATCGAAGATCACAGGCCGGTTGAGCCGCTGCTGGATCAGGTTGAAATCCGGCGCCTTGAACTGCTGCCATTCCGTGCAGATGATCAACGCGTCGGCACCGACCAAAACCGCTTCCGGGGTACCCATCAGCATCAACTTCGATTGATCGGGATACAACCGCCGTGTTTCCTGCATGGCTTCCGGGTCGAACGCCCGCACATTGGCCCCGGCGGCCCACAGCGCTTCCAGCAGCACCCGGCTCGGCGCATCGCGCATGTCATCGGTGTTGGGCTTGAACGCCAGGCCCCACAGGGCAAAGGTCCTGCCGCGCAAGTTACCCTGGTAGAACGCGTTGATCCGCTCGAACAGCTTGTGTTTCTGCCGCTGGTTGATGGCCTCCACCGCTTGCAGCAGGTCGCTGGAGCAATGCGCTTGTGCGGCGCTGTGGATCAAGGCACGCATGTCCTTGGGGAAACACGAGCCGCCGTAACCGCAGCCGGGGTAAATGAAGTGGTAACCGATGCGCGAGTCGGCACCGATGCCCAGCCGTACCGATTCGATGTCGGCGCCCAGGTGTTCGGCCAGTTCGGCGATCTGGTTGATGAAGCTGATCTTGGTCGCCAGCATGCAGTTGGCGGCGTACTTGGTCAGTTCCGCGCTGCGCAGGTCCATGAACATGATGCGGTCGTGATTGCGGTTGAACGGCCCATAGAGGTCACGCATCACCTCGCGTATGTCATCGCGTTCGCAGCCTATGATGATCCGGTCCGGGCGCCGGCAATCGGCGACCGCAGAGCCTTCCTTCAAAAACTCCGGGTTGGAGACGATATCGAACTGCAGCAGCCGGCCGACCTTGAGCAGGTACTTGTCGATATGCGCACGCAAGGCATCGCCGGTGCCCACCGGGACCGTGGACTTTTCCACCAGGATCACCGGTAGTTCGCGATGACGCGCCACGGCTTCACCGACTGCCATCACCTGGCGCAAATCCGCCGAGCCATCGGCCCGGGACGGTGTGCCGACGGCAATGAACAGCACCTGGCCATGTTGCACCGCGCGTTTCTCGTCAGTGGTGAACTGCAGCCGCCCGGCG
This sequence comes from Pseudomonas sp. VI4.1, assembly GCF_002029345.1. Lineage (NCBI taxonomy): Bacteria > Pseudomonadati > Pseudomonadota > Gammaproteobacteria > Pseudomonadales > Pseudomonadaceae > Pseudomonas > Pseudomonas sp. VI4.1. The sequence goes on along the minus strand of NZ_MULM01000166.1, from coordinate 69,033 downwards.
TCCAGGTTTTCCCGCACCAGGCCGGCCAGTCCCGGTTCGAAAATGCTCACATGGCCTTGCTGCAACAACTCGACTTTCTGCGGGTCAATGTCCATGCACACCACGTCGTGGCCGACTTCAGCCAGGACGGCGGCTTGCACCAGGCCCACGTAACCGCTACCGAACACACTGATTTTCATGGAGGCTCTCCTGTCCTGATCGACACCCATTCAGGAGTAGCAGCGCCATGTTTCAGTTCATCTATCGCGTTAACCTTGACCTGCCGGGCGCGACAATTCACATTCCCGGCCACGCCCGGCAGCGTAACCGCCAGTTTTTCATCTATCGTTGTGCTTTTCCTTTGGACTTTTCATTCAAGGCCGTTTCGTTTGACTGACTTACCCGCTGTTGTTGCCCCTACGCCAAAAATCAATCCGCTGACCCTGTACCTGGCGCGACTGGCCCCGTCCAGCCAGTTGACCATGCGCTACGTCTTGCAGGACGCGGCCGACCGCCTGGGTTTCGAAGACATGAATGTCGAGGAGATCCCCTGGCATGAGTTGCAGCCCGAAGATGTCATCGCGCTGGTGGCCACCTTGCGCGCGGATGGCTACGCGCCCAACACCTCGTCGCTGTACGTCAACGCCGTGCGCGGGGTGATGAACGAGGCGTGGCGCATGAGCCTGATCAGTCAGGAACACCTGCTGAAAATGCGCTCGGTCAAGGGCATCTCCGGCACCCGGCTGTCCCAGGGACGCAATCTGCGGCGCTCGCTGATCCAGGAGATGATGGCGGTCTGCGCCGCCGATCCTCGGCCACAAGGCCTGCGGGACGCGGCGATCATCGGGATTCTGTACGGCTCGGGGATGCGCAAGTCGGAATCGGTGAACCTGGACCTCAATCAGGTCGACTTCGCCGAACGCAGCCTGCGGGTCACCGCCAAGGGCAACAAGCAGTTGATCAAGTACGCACCGGCCTGGGCCTTCGCCAAACTGGATGCCTGGCTGGAGCTGCGCCGCTCGCAACTCAAGGAAGGCGAAGAGGACGATCCCTTCCTGTTCAATCGCATCCGCCGCGGCAGTCACATCACCCGCGAACGCATCACCAAGCACGCGATCTATTACATTGCCCGCCAGCGCGGCGCGCAAGTCGGGGTGAAGATCATGCCCCATGACTTTCGGCGCTCGTTCATTACCCGGGTGATCGAGGAGCATGACTTGTCGATCGCCCAGAAGCTGGCGCATCACAGCAACATTCAAACCACCGCCAACTACGATGTGCGCGATGACAACGAGCGGCGTCGGGCGGTTGATCGCTTCGATCTGTGAGGGCAGGGGTTCAGGCTTCGCTCAGCACGTGGGCGTGGCCGATCATCGAGACGTGAACGGCACTGCCCATGGGGGGCGCATACAACCCGGAACTGCGCACCATCAAGGATCGGCCTGGCTGTTGCGCGCTTTTGTGCGACTGCAACTCCACGGTCAAGGTGCAGGTATTGCCGCTGAAATCGCGCTCGGTCACCACGGCACGGCAGCCGAGGGCCTCTTTCGGATGGGTCTGGATGCTGACCAGGTGCAATTGCTCGGGCCGCAACATGATCTGCGCGCATTGGTTGTTGCGGTGATTGTTGACCGGAATCCGCCCCAGGTCGCAATGGGCCCAGCCCGCTTCGATCCGTGCCGGCATGACCACCGCATCGCCGAGAAACAGGGCGGTCTGTTCATCGTCGGGATAGCGGTACAGGTCCAGCGGATGACCCGACTGCACCAGTCGGCCCTGACGCATCACCGCCAGCTGATCGGCAAACGACAACGCTTCACTCTGGTCATGGGTGACCAGAATGGTGGTGACACCCGCATCGGCCAGCAGCCGCGCGACCAATTTGCGCATGGCGGCGCGCAAGCCGGTGTCCAGTGCCGAAAACGGTTCGTCCAGCAGCATCAGCCGCGGCTGCTGGGCCAGGGCGCGCGCCAGGGCCACCCGTTGCTGCTGGCCGCCGGAAAGCTCGTGGGGCCAACGTTTGGCCATGCTGGCGTCGAGCGCCACGCTGTCCATCAGTTCGGCGATACGCGCCTGTTTTTCCAGGCCCCGGGTCGACAGCCCGAAGCCGATGTTGGCGGCGACGGTCATGTGCGGGAACAGGGCACCATCCTGAGGCACATAACCGATCAATCGTTGGTGGGCGGGCACCTCATGGGTGCTGTCGACCAGCGTGCGGCCATTGAGCAGAAGGCGGCCCGAATCGGGAAATTCGAAGCCGGCGATCATGCGCAGCAAGGTGGTCTTGCCCGAGCCCGAAGGGCCGACAATCACTGTGCGGCTGCCCGCGGGTACCGACAGGCTGACGTTTTCCAGGGCCGTCTGGGCACCATAGGATTTGCAGATCGAGTGCAGATCGAGAGCGTTCATCGGCCCGCCGTTCGCTTGGATTGATGATAAAGAATGCCGGTCAGCGGCAATGACAGCACGATCATCAGCAGGGCATAGGGCGCCGCGGCGGCATAATCGATTTCGCTGGTCAACGCCCAGAACCCGGTCGCCAGGGTGCGCGTACCGTTCGGCGCAAGCAGCAGGGTGGCCGTCAGTTCATTGGTAATCGCCAGGAACACCAGCGCGGCCCCCGCGGCAACGCCCGGTGCGGCCAGGCGCAAGGTGATCAGCCACAGCGCCCGGGCGGGCGACCGACCGAGGCTGCGGGCCATGTTTTCCAACTCGATCGGTGCCTGGGCAATACCGGCACGCAAACTCACCAGCGCCCGGGGCAAGAACATCAGCAGATAAGCCAGCAGCACCGTGATGGTGGTCTGGTAAATCGGCCGGGCGAATTGAATCGTGAGGGTCACCAGCGCCAGGGCCACGACAATCCCCGGCAACGAACTGGTGATGTAGTTGCAGCTTTCCAGCACGCGCTGCAGCCGGCCCGGCGAGCGAATCGACAGCCAGGCAATCGGGATGGCCGCCAAAGTGGTCAATAGCGCGCCGCTGATGCCCAGGAGCACGGTCTGTTGCAGCGCCGGCAGCAGCTCGGACAATTGCCAGACTTGCGTGGCCGCCAGCGATCAGCACTTGCCCAAGGTGATCAACGGCACCCCCAGCGCCAGGGCGCAGGTCACGATTTGCAAGGTCAGCGCCAGTACGGTTGGCCCGGCAGACAGGCGCACGATCCGCTGTTCGCGGGGGCTGCCCGACCCGACGCGGGCATAGCGTGCGTGGCCACGCGCGGCCGATTCGACGGTCAGCATCGCCAGGCAACACAAGGCGAGCACCCCGGCCAGCATATGGGCGGCTGGCCCGTTGAAGGTTGACTTGAACTGATCGAAGATCGCCGTGGTAAAGGTGTCGAAGCGGATCATCGCGTACAGGCCATATTCGGCCAGCAGGTGCAGCCCCACCAGCAAGGCGCCGCCGCAGATGGCCAGGCGCAATTGCGGCAGCACCACCCGGAAAAATACCGCCCAGGGCTTGAGCCCCAGAGACTCTGCGACATCTTCGATGGTCGATCGATCCGCCGCAGGGAGGCCGCAATGGGCAGGTACAGGAACGGGAAGTAGGCGATCACCGACACCAGAACGGCGGCAAACAGGCCGTGAATCGGTGGCACCAGGCTGACCCAGGCATAGCTGTGGACGAAGGCGGGGACTGCCAGCGGCGCCGTGGCCAACAACGACCACCAGCGCCGCCCCGGCAGATCGGTACGCTCGGTGAGCCAGGCCAGGGCCACGCCGAGCATTACACACAAGGGAATCGTGATCACCACCAGCAATAGGGTGTTGATCAATAACTCGCCGACCCGTGGCCGCAACACCAGCGGCACCAGGCTCGACCAGCCAGTCTCGAAGGACACGCCGATGACAAAAGCGATCGGCAGCAGGGCCAGCAGCGACACCAGCACCGACAAGCCGATCACCCACGCACCGCCGAGTCCCGCAAAAAGACCACGGGAACGTCGGCGTAAATGGGGCGGGATCGCCTCTGCGACAGCCGCCGGTAGTGTTTCAGGCATCAATTAAAGCAGTCCGGCCTGAGTCATCAGCTCCACGGCTTTTTTACTGTCGAGTGTCGAAGCGTCGACTTTCGGCGCGTCAAGCTGCTGCAAAGGCACCAGTTTAGGGTTGGATTCGGCGTTTTTGCCCACCGCGTATTCGAACGAATTGCCGGTCTTGAGGATGGCCTGGCCGTCTGTGCCGGTCACCCACTTGAGGAAGGCCTGAGCCTGATCCTTGTGTGTGCTGGACGCCAGGACGCCGCCACCGGACAGGCTGACAAAGGCACCGGGATCCTGGTGCTTGAAGTAGTGCAGGGCGGTGTTCTTGCTGTTTTCACCGGTCTTGGCCTGGTCGCCGAAGCGGTAATAGTGGTAGATCACGCCGCTGTCGATCTGGCCGGCATTGACCGCCTTGAGCACGGCACTGTTGCCCCGGTACGCGGTAAAGTTGCTTTTCATCCCTTTCAACCACTCGAGGGTCGCGGCTTCACCCTTGAGTGCCAACACGGCGGCGACGATCGCCTGGAAGTCGGCGCCGGCCGGCGAAGCGCCCCAGCGGCCCTTCCAGTCCGGACCGGCGAGGTCCATCAGTGACTTGGGCAGTTCGGCTTCCGGCAGTTTGCCCGGGTTGTAGACGAAGACCGTGGAGCGCGCGGCAATGGCCACCCATTTGCCGTGGGCCGGACGGTAGGCCGCGTCGACTTGTTCAAGGGTCGCCGGTGCGACCGGCGCGAACAGCCCGGCGTTGTCGACCAGTACCATGGCCGGGGAGTTCTCGGTCAGGAACACATCCGCCGGGGAGGACGCGCCTTCCTGCACGATCTGATTGCCCATCTCGGTGTCGTCACCATTGCGCACGGTGACTTTGATCCCGGTTTCCTTGGTGAAGCCTGCAATCCAGGCTTTGGTCAGGCTTTCGTGCTGGGCGTTGTAGACCACGATGCCGTCGGCATCGGCGGCATACCCATGGCCGGCGCTCATCAGCGCGGCCGTCAGCACGGCGAGTTTAAGAAAAGACGGGATAGGGGGGGTCATGCCGGGCAGCTCCTGTTTTTAGAATCGTGCACGCAGACGTGACCGGGGCGGTCGTCAATTATTGTAGGTCAATACGAATCATTTGCAGGTTTAAGCGTGGAAAATGTCCTGCTCCGGATGAGAAAAATCGTCAAGTCACTGGGCTGGCGGGCAACCTCTTGGTGTTCCATTCGCGGCCTGGGTGATCAGCGCGGCCAGGCGTTTGACGTTGTTCTGATGGGCCGCCACCAGATCATCGATGCTCGGCCCCGAAGGCGTCTGTAAGGTGCTGCGGCACGTCACCCGCGCGCTATCGCTTTCGCCCGGACTGCGCAGGCGCCATTTGACGTCGATCAGCCCGTACTGCCCGGGAATCGAGTCAAAGCGTTGCACATCGAGCCGCACCGACATTTTGCGTTGGGAGTTGCCGTTGACCAGTTGATCCTGCAACGCGCTGCTCAACTCATCCACCAGGCTCGCGGCCCACCACTCGGTTTCCAGGATCGCCAGGCCACTGTTGCCCTGGCGAATGACGATCTGCGGACGATCGACCTGGGGCGGTACGCTGATCGCTTCGATCTGGATATCCGCCACGGAGGACTTCGAGTGGTTGCCCGGTTGGGTCGGGACCAGGGTGTGAAATTGAATTGGATCACTGCGACAAGCGGTGAGCAGTAGCAGCGCGGCAACCAAGGTGATCTTCAGCGGAAAAGCCATGGGTAATGCTCCTGTGCTCAATTGCGCGGTGGCGCTTGCAGATCCATTGGCGCGGCATTGTTGGGACGCCCGCGCAGCAGCGATTCCGGATGTCGGCCCAGGTAATCCGAGAGCTCGCGCAAGGAGCGCGACATGCGTCCCAGTTCGTCCAGGGTCTGGGTCAGTTGTTCACGTTGCGGTGAATCTTCGGCCAGGGTCGAACTCGCCGATTGCAGGGTTTTGCTGACGTCCGCCAGGGTGGTTTGCACGCCGGGCAGGGTCCTGGCATTGAATTGGACCAGGCCTTTGCGCAGTTCGACGAGGTTGCTGTCGAGGTTGCCGGCGATGCGCTCGATCGGCAGCTGGTTGATCTTGTTGACCATTCCTTCGAGTTTTTCCTGTAATTGCTCGAGGCTACCGGGAATCGTTGGAATGATGACGGGACGGGCACTCGGATCGAACACGACCTTCTCCGCCTTGGGGTAAAAATCGAGCGCGATGTACAGCTGGCCGGTCAACAGGTTGCCACTGCGGGCCTGGGCCCGCAGACCGTTCTCGATAAAGCTGCCCATCAACCGCACGCCGGCGGCTTCATCATTGGGATCATGATTCAAGGCTTTGAGCATTTTGGAGTGGGCCGTGCCGAGGCGTTGCGGGTAGATGAGAATGCCGACATTGACCGGAAAACTGCGCTTTTTCGCATCGTAATCCAGGTTGATCGACACCACTTTACCGAACTCGACGCCGAGAAACTCCACTGGCGCATCGACTTTGAGCCCACGCAAGGCCTGGTCGAAACGCAAACTCAGGTACTGCGCCTTGCCGTGGGGCGGGGCAAGGGCGGTTTGCTGGTCGTCGAACAGGTCGAAGGCTTTATCCTCGCTGGCCGGCTGATCGTTGGGGCTGTATTCCGGGGCGCGGAAGGCAATGCCGCCTACCAGCAAGGACGATAGCGACTCGGTCTTCACCGCAACGCCGTTGGCGCCAACGTTGACGTCGATCCCGCTGGCATTCCAGAACCGGGTGTTCTCGGTGACGTAGGCATCGTTGGGCGCGTGGATGAACACTTCGATATTCACCCCTTTGCCGTCGGCGTTCAGGGCATAGGCCACCACCTGGCCGACCGGAATCTTGCGGTAGTAGACCGGCGAGCCGATGTCCAGCGAACCGAGGTCCTGGGTATTGAGCATGAAGCGCTTGCCCGGTTCGCCATAGGTGATGGGCGGCGGGTTTTCCAGCCCCGTGAAATTCTTCGCACGGGAGTTGGACTGGCCGATATCGGCGCCGATGTAGTCCCCGGACAGCAAGGTGTCGATACCCGAAACCCCACCGGCACCGATACGCGGACGCACCACCCAGAACTGCGAATCCTGGCGGGTGAAACTTTCTGCCTGCTTGGACAGTTTGACGGTGGCGTTGACACTCTTCTGATCGGCACTCAATTCGACGTCGGACACCACGCCGATCACCACATTGCGGTATTTGACCTCGGTCTTGTTGGCCGTCAGGCCGCTGCCGGTCTTGAACGTAACGGTGATGGTCGGCCCTTCCTGCATGACCGAGTGCACCACCAGCGAAATCCCCACCAGCACGGCGACGATCGGCACGATCCACACCAGCGAGATGCTGAATCGGCGGGTCTTGACCGGGGCCGGGCCGGGGGCTTGCGGCCCGTCAGTGGCTTGCGACTTCATCCATGACCTCCTCGTTGGGTGGGTTGTTGCGTGCTTTATCCTGCTTGTCCCAGATCAGGCGCGGGTCGAAACTCATCGCCGACAGCATGGTGAACACGACCACCAGGCCAAAGAACAAAATGCCCTGGCGCGGCTCGATATCGCCCAGCGCCTGGAACTTCACCAGCGCCGCCACGAGGGCGACGACAATCACGTCGAGCATCGACCAGTAGCCGATGAGTTCGACGAATCGGTACAGCTTCGAGCGTTCCTTGAGCGCCCAGGAACTCCCGCGCTGGACCGTCACCAGCAGCATCGTCAGGGCGACGAACTTGACGCCGGGCACCGCGATGCTGGCGATGAAGATAATCAGGGCGATGTCCCAGGCGCCGTGCTGCCAGAACTCCAGCACGCCGCCCATGATGGTGCTCTCGGAACCGGAACCGAGCATGGTGGTGTTCATCACCGGCAGCAGGTTGGCCGGCACATAAAATATCAGCGACGCCAGCAGGAACGCCCAGGTCCGGGTCAGCGAGTCGGTCTTGCGCCGGTGCAGCGGGGCGCCGCAGCGTTCGCATTCATGGGGGTCATGGGTGATGTCACAGGCCAGGCCGCAGCTGTGGCACAGGCACAGGTCGAGTTCGCTGGCGAGCGGTGGCGTAGTCATAAGATGTCCCACAGTTCGCGGATATCGCGTCCGGCAATGCGGATCATCATCAAGCTGAGCACCGCCAGGGCGAACAGACCGATACCGGGCAACACATCGAGCAGTCCGGCGAGTTTGAACACCGCGACCATGGCCCCCAACAGGCAGACTTCGAGCATGCTCCAGGGCCGCAGGGTTTCCAGCCAGCGCATGCAGAACCGGAAGCCGGGCGAGCGCTGGTTCGCAAGGGCGTAACTCAGGACCCAGATCAGCAACAACAGCTGGAACACCGGCGCGATGATCATCGAAACCGCCGCCACCAACGCAATGAAGGTGATCGGGCCCTGGCTGAGGGCCAGCACCGAATCCCAGAGCGTCGCGCTGTTTTTCAGGCCTTTGAGGCTGATGCTCATGACCGGATAGAAATTGGCGAACGTCCACAGGACAGCCGCCGTGAAGGTCAACGCCAGGCGCTGTTCCACCGAAAGACCGTTATAGCGCTGAAGCACGCCGCCGCAGCGCATGCACAGGGTTTTCTGATGTTTGGCGAGCGTGACTTTTTCATACACGCAGTCGCAGTGCTCGCAGATGATCAGGTGGTCAGTCGTAGCCATAGGCCGCACTCGCCAGGAGACAGGAAATTCAGAGCACCCCCTCAATATAGAAGTGCCTTGCGATTGAGCAAATCGAAAGGTTGAACGAGGCGTTGGGGTCGTGATGCCGTAACGAAGATAATCAAGCCGCCAATAACCCCTGTAGGAGCCGGCTTGCCAGCGAAGGCGGCCTGGAGCCCTGCACCGCCCTTGAAAACGCCTTCGCCAGCAAGCGCTCCTACAGGAGGAATGCGGTGTTCATTCGAATGTCAGCCAAGCAATTCGCGCAGGCGATACCAGAACATCCCGAGGGCCAGCAGCGGCGAGCGCAGCATCGGCCCGCCAGGGAAGGTCATGTGCGGCACCGCGCTGAACACGTCGAACCCCTGGCTGTGTCCGGCATGGATCGCTTCGGCCAACAGCCTGGCGCACCAGTGGGTCACGTTCAGGCCATGGCCCGAGTAACCCTGGGCGTAAAACACGTTCGGATGCTGGCGCAAACGCCCGACCTGGGGGAAGCGGTTGGCGGTGATGCCAATCTTGCCGCCCCATTGATAGTCGATGCGCACGTCCGACAGTTGCGGGAACACCTTGAGCATTTGTGGACGCATATAGGCCGCGATGTCTACCGGATCGCGCCCGGAATAATGGCAGGCGCCGCCGAACAGCAAGCGTTTGTCCGCCGAGAGCCGGTAATAATCCAGGCCGACTTTCTGGTCGCACAACGCCAGGTTCTGCGGGATCAACCGCGCTGCAACCTCGGGAGCCAAAGGCTCGGTGGCGATGATGTAGCTGCCCGCCGGCAGCACTTTGCCACTGAGTTTCGGTTCCAGCTCTTCCAGGTGCGCATTGCACGCCAGCACCAGCGTGCCGGCGCGTACCGTGCCAGCGGCACAGCGCACCTGCACGGTGCTGCCATGAATCAACGCCAGCACCGGGCTTTGCTCGAAGATCTGCACGCCGAGGCTGTGCGCCAGTTGCGCTTCACCGAGGACCAGGTTGAGCGGGTGCAAGTGCCCCGAGCCCATGTCCACCAGACCGCCGGCGTACACCCCGGAGTCCACCACTTGCTGACGGATCTGCTCCGGCCCCACGAGGCGGGTCTGATGGGTGTATCCCGACTCTGCCAGGCTTTGTTGCTCTGCCTTGAACGCGGCGAACTGCGCCTTGGTATTGGCCAGTTCACAGAAGCCCCAGCGCAAGTCGCAGTCAATCTTGTGTTCGCGGATGCGGTTACCCACCAGTTCCACCGACTCGATCCCGGCGCGCTCGAGGTAACGCAGCGCCTTCTGCACCGACATGCCGGGCAAACCCGCTGACGTCATGGCCGACCCCGCGGATCAACTGACCGCCGTTGCGCCCGCTGGCGCCCCAGCCGATCCGCCGGGCTTCCAGCACAATCACCGAGAGCCCGCGCTGCGCCAGTTCGATGGCCGTGTTGACCCCGGTGAACCCGCCGCCGATCACGCACACATCGGCGACCAGATCCTGGTCCAGCGTGGGGTAGGGCGCCAGGCTGTTCGCGGTCGCCGCGTAATAGGACTGCGCATGTTGGTTGTTCATTGGCTGGACTTCACTTTGCTCCAGGAGCGGGTCATCAGGCGCATGATCGGCTGGGGCGGGGTGGTCGAGATGTAGAGCTTGTCGAGGACGGCCTGAGGCGGATACACCTCTGGATTATTCACCAGTTCGGCGTCCATGTACGGCTGGGAAGCCGGGTTCGGGTTGGCGTAACCGACCGAAGCGCTGACGTTGGCGATCACTTTTGGGTCGAGCAGGTTGTTGATGAACGCATGGGCTTCTTTCTGGTTGCCGGCATCGGCCGGAATCGCCAGCAAGTCGAACCACAGGTTGCTGCCCTCCTTGGGGATCGCGTAAGCGATGTTCACGCCGTTCTTGGCTTCCTTGGCCCGGTTGGCGGCCTGGAACACGTCGCCCGAGTAACCGAAGGCCACGCAAATATCGCCGTTGGCCAGGTCCGACACGTACTTGGAGGAATGGAAATAGGTGATGTAAGGGCGAATGGTCAGCAGCTTGGCTTCAGCCTTTTTGTAATCCTCAGGCTTTTCGCTACGTGGGTCCATGCCCATGTAATTGAGGACCGCGGGGAATACTTCATCCGCCGAGTCCATCATCGACACGCCGCACTGGCTGAGCTTCTTCAGGTTTTCCGGTTCGAAAAACACCGCCCAGGAGTCGATACGGTCAATGCCCAGCACCTGCTTGACCTTGTCGACGTTGTAGCCGATCCCGTTGGTGCCCCACAGGTAGGGCACCGAATGCTCGTTGCCCGGGTCGTTCTGCTCCAGCAACGTCAACAGTTTCGGGTCGAGATTCTTGAAGTTGGGCAACTGCGAGCGATCCAGCTTGAGGAAGGCACCGGCCTTCACCTGGCGGGCGAGGAAGTGGTTGGACGGCACCACCACGTCATACCCGGTGCGACCGGCGAGCAGTTTGCCCTCCAGGGTTTCGTTGGAATCGAATACGTCGTAGATCACCTTGATCCCGGTGTTGGCCTGGAAGTCGGCGAGGGTGGTCTCGCCGATGTAATCGGTCCAGTTGTAGACGCTGACGCTGGGCTGGGCATGAGCCACCGCGCTGAACATCATCGCCAGCGCGACCGGGACCACGGATTTCAATAGACGCATATATCGACACCTCTTGGAGTTATTGGATTTTTCAGGCGTTGGCATTCCCCTGTGGGAGCGGGCTTGCTCGCGAAAGCGGTATAACCGTCAACGATGATGTTGAACGTTACGCCCCCTTCGCGAGCAAGCCCGCTCCCACAGGGAGGGGTATGGTTCCAGGGAGCGAGGTCTCAGACGCTGAGCATCAGAAATTCCCGCTCCCAGGAACTGATCACCCGCTTGAAGTTCTCGTGCTCGGCGCGCTTGACCGCGACATACCCACGTACAAACTTGCTGCCCAGGTAGCGCCCGATGGTTGCGCATTCCTCCATCTGCGTCAGGGCGTCTTCGATGGTGATCGGCAGGCGCAGATTGCGCCGTTCGTAGGCACGGCCCTGGACCGCAGCGCTGGGTTCAATGCCTTCGACCATGCCGAGGTACCCGCACAACAAACTCGCCGCAATCGCCAGATAAGGGTTGGCATCGGCGCCCGGCAAGCGGTTCTCCACCCGCATCGAATCCGGCGTGGAGGTCGGTACGCGCAGGCCGACGGTGCGGTTTTCTTCGCCCCATTCGACGTTGACCGGGGCCGAAGTGTCCGGCAGGAACCGGCGGAAGGAGTTCACGTTGGGCGCGAACATCGGCAGCACTTTAGGGATGTACTTCTGCAGACCGCCGATATGGCGCAGGAACAGCTCGCTCATGCTGCCGTCGGCATTGGCAAAGATCGGTTGCCCGCTGGCGATATCGACCACGCTCTGGTGTATGTGCATGGCGCTGCCGGGCTCGTCGCCGATAGGCTTGGCCATGAAGGTCGCCGCTACATTGTGCTTGAGCGCTGCCTCACGCATGGTGCGTTTGAACACGGTGATCTGATCCGCCAGATCCAGTGCGTCGCCATGACGGAAGTTGATTTCCATCTGCGCCGGGCCGTCTTCGTGGATCAAGGTGTCGAGGTCCAGGCCCTGCAGTTCGCACCAGTCGTAGACGTCTTCGAACAGCGGATCGAATTCGTTGGCGGCGTCGATGGAAAACGACTGCCGGCCACTTTCCGCACGCCCCGAACGGCCCAGCGGCGCCTTGAGCGGCAAGTCCGGGTCTTCGCAGCGCTGGGTCAGGTAGAACTCCATTTCCGGCGCGACGATCGGCTTCCAGCCTTTGTCGGTGTACAGCTGCAACACTTTCTTCAACACGTTGCGCGGCGACAGTTCGATGGGGTTGCCGAACTTGTCGAACGTATCGTGGATCACGATCGCCGTCGGCTCGATGGCCCACGGGATCACGTAAACCGCGTCAGAAACCGGCTTGCACACCATGTCGATGTCGGCCGGATCGAGCAGGTCGTAGTAGATGTCATCGTCGACAAAGTCCCCGGTTACCGTTTGCAGCAGCACACTTTCCGGCAGGCGCATGCCTCGCTCATGCAGGAACTTGTTGGTCGGTGCGATTTTGCCGCGTGCAATGCCGGTCAGGTCGCTGACGACGCACTCGACTTCGGTAATCTTGTGATCTTTCAGCCAAGTGAACAGCTGATCGAAAGGGGCATTCATAAAGACCTCGTTATTGGTTTTGTAAACGCCGGGGAGGGTGGTTTCATCCACCACACACTTCCCCTGTGGCGCGTTGACGACTATCTTGGGCGAGCCTTGCAGTTCCATCTATCCACTTTCAGCAGCACCAAAGCGCACCAAACGAGTGCGTAAGGTCACCCATGACAGCGTGCAATCCGTTACAAGTCCAAGCCTTCAACACCGCCGACGTGGCCGAACAGATCCGCGCCACACCCGGTTGGGTCCAGCACTACCAGCAGATGTCCCCGGGACATTTCACCGGGCGCGTGCGCTATCTGGACCTGCAAGGCGTGGAGATCTACGAGGAACACATGAACACCCGGGTCGAGCAGAATTTCAGTGCGCCCAAGGGCTCGCTGGCATTCTGTTTCGATCGCAGCGACAACGCGCTGTATGTGTTGAATGAAGAGAGCCGCAACATCTGGATCACCCCGGAGAACTACCAGGAAATCGCCGTGGTGTTCGGCCCGGCGTTCGTTCAGCGTCACGGCCTGAATGTTGCCCGGCTCGAAGGGCTGTTCATGGCGCCGCTGAACTCGGGGCAGAACGCGCTGTTCAGCCGCTGGCTGAGCGGGACCCTGACCCGGCTGACACAGACACTCGATCCGCCGAGCAAGGAGGCATTGACCCAGCAGTTGCTGGAGGACTGCCTGTACATCCTCGACAACGCCTGCGTCTGCCTCGATCGCGGAGGCCTGCGGCGCCGCGCCGAAGAACGCGCAGTCATGAAGCGTATCGGTGAATGGGCCGCCGACGTTCCCGAAGAAACCCTCAACCTGCTGGAGCTTTCCCAGGTGGCCGGGGTGTCCCTGCGTCAGTTGCAGCAGGCGTTCAAGGCCTACACCGGCATGACGCCCACCCATTGGCTACGCTTGCGCCGGCTCAACAGCGCACACCGTGAACTGCTCAAGCGCTCGCCCATGGAGACCACGGTGGCCGAAGTAGCGATGCAGTGGTCGTTCTGGCATCTGGGCAGGTTTTCCAGCAGCTATCGGGCGTTGTTTCAAGAGTTGCCAAGTGAGACGCTCAAGCGTAGCTGCCGCTAAAATAAAGCTAACCAAGGTGAGCCTTATCCAAAATAATACTCACCGTGGTCGCTATTAATACCTGAGACTCAAACTTAATACGTGCTATGGTGAACCTTATGAAGGATAACGCTCATCATGGTGCGCATTATGAAAGACTTTTTCCCGGTTGCCTGTGCCGACACCCTCAGCAAAATCGGGCTTCTGGTCAAAGCCAGGCGCTTGACGTCGGGCATGCGCCAAGCGGATTTCAAGTCGACGCTCGGCATCTCCGAGCACACGCTGCGCAAAATCGAGAACGGCTCGGAATCCGTCGACCTGCGATCTTTTATGCTGGTCCTGTGGCGCCTTGGGCTCAACGAGTCGATTTTCGCCTCATTGGACGGGATCGAAACCACCTCGCAGATCACCCGGTATGTCACTGATGAGGACGCACACCAGAGCATTGCCTCCAAACGGGTGCGGTTGCGCAAATCCAAAGCGGAGGACTTCTGATGTCCCGTGCCTATATCTACATGGAGCATCCGGACAGCGGAGAGATCCTGACCCTTGGCAGACTGACCTTGCAGGGGCGGTTCGGCGAATTCATTTATGCGCCTGACTATGTAGAGCGTGGCACCTGGGTGCCCGACCCGATCAACTATCCGTTACGCGCAGAAGCCTATACCGGCATTGCCAAGAACCGAGGCATACCGGGCTTTATCAACGACGCCATGCCGGACGGTTGGGGAGAGCGCCTGCTCCAACGCGCCTTCGGCCAGGTGCTGGCACCCATCGAATTCTTGCTCAAGTCGCCGAACAACGACCGCGTCGGCAATCTCATGGCAGGGACTGCCACTGTTCCTGCCCATGGCCTGGGAGACAGTTCGGTCCCGACTTTAAAAGGTTTGGCCAAATTCATCGAAGCCTGCGAAGCGGTCTATGACGGACAACTGGATGAACAGTCTGTCGCGATGCTGAACATCCGCCAGCAACGCTCTTCGCTAGGCGGTGCGCGACCAAAACGAACACTGCAGGACCACGGGATGCTGATTCTGGCCAAGCCCCGAGACCGCTTTGACCAGTATGATTTCCCTGCCATCGAATATGCCTGCATGACCTTCGCCGCCTCCAAGGGTTTGAACGTGGCCAAGACCGCCTTGCATGCCGAAACGCCCTCGACGTTATTGATCGAACGCTTCGACCGCACCCCCTTGGCCGAAGGCGCCAGGCGCATCCCGATGCTCAGTGCACTGACCTTGCTCGATGCGGAATGGAACGAGCAATACCACCGTGACTGGCGCTACGCGGCGGTCGCCGATGAGATGCGCCGGCGCGGAGTGCCGGACGTGGACCTGCAAGAGCTGTTCAAACGCATGTGCTACAACGCCTTGGCGGGCAACAGCGACGACCACCCGCGCAACCACTCGATCATCTGGCTCGCAGGGCAGTGGCGCCTATCGCCGATGTACGACGTGCTGCCGATTGTCGATGAAGGTCCGGCCCAGACCCTGGCCATGGCAGTGGGCCGGGACGGCAATCAAATCAGCCGGGGCAATATGCTCAGTCATCACAGCCACTTTGCGCTGACCCGCGAACACGCCGAGCACTTGCTGGATGAAGTGATTGGCTGGGAGGAGGAACTGAAAGACTATTACGCCCTGTGGTTGCAAGGCGAAGAATTGCAGATGGCGCGCGCCGCGGTGAGTAGTGCGCGTATGCGTAAGTAGAAGTTCCGGGGCCTGGATCAGTCAGTCGATGCACTACATTCAACGTGAAACGAGTGCTCGGATTGGGTAGGGGAGTTGACTCTGATACAGGAGAATAAATGGGTGGATATATAACTCAACTAAATAGATGTTTAGTTTAATTATAATTACTGGTTATATTTCTGATCACTGAGAGGCGGCTTGTCCCATGGCGCAAAACAGACGCGACAACCAAAACCCCAACGCTCAAGCCGTGGTCGCCGCACTCAACCTGGAGCCCCACATGGAAGGTGGATTCTACCGCAGAACCTTCCAGACCGATCATTCGACACTCGAGACTGCTGCCGGTCAACGTTATTTGATGAGCTCCATCTATTATCTGCTGACCCGCGATGCGCCGATCGGACACTTTCATCTGAACCGGTCCGACATCGTGCATTTCTACCATCTGGGCGACGCGATTCAGTACAGCCTGATCTATCCGGACGGCACGTTGAAAACTGTGGTGATGGGCAGCGACATTATCGCAGGCGAATGTCTGCAGCTGCACGTGCCTGGCGGAATCTGGAAAGCTTCGCAGCTGCTGGATGGGCCGACGGGATACGGATTGATCAGTGAAGCGGTTTCACCAGGGTTTGATTATGCGGATATGGAGATGGGTAGTCGGCGCAAGCTTGGCGAACAGTTTCCGGAGCATTTGATGGTGTTCGAGAAGCTGGCACGTGATTGAGTGATTGAAGGTTTAGGGTTGAGGGTTGAGGGTTGAGGGTTGAGGGTTGAGGGTTGAGGGTTGAGGGTTGAGGGTTGAGGGTGAATCATCTCCTCGAAATGTGCGTGCAACCGGGCTGATCCTGAAATACAGCATTACGTGTAATGTATATTATGTTAAATCATGTACTAGTCATAGACGCTCATAAGCTGCCTAAGCCACTGAATCAACAAATCCGTTTCTGACGTCCACTCTCTCAACGGGCCATGTCCTTCGAGTTCATGGCAAGTCAATCAATGATGTGGCTGCCGATGAAACTGATTCAGAGCCGTTTCTCTTCAGGTCTGCGTGTGCAAGCTGAGACGTTGCCCATACTCGTTCCGTTCATCTACGAACAACTCAAACTCAGACACCTCGCATACGACACTGCCGCAGCGCACCTGCGCGCGATCCCCGCGCGATCGTCAACACTCAACCAACCTGGCTAACATCGAGGGGGTATTTGCAGATGTCGCCGACGTCATTTTAACGACGCTTTGAGCGTCATATCATCAATGTACGTCCCGACCACGCTCGTTACCGCAGTCTGACAGATACGATCATTCGCACACTGATTCGCCCGGGCGCTGCGGAGAATCCGTTTCTGGAACGATTGCAGTTACGCAATTGGCTAATGATTGAATTGCTGCTGGAGACCGGTATCGTCGCGGAGAGCTTCTGAAGCTCTACACCACGGATATCAATCAGGGATCTCAGCATGCCTATGTCAGCATCAATGATCGCGAACATGATCCCGGCGACCCGCGTGCTGAAGAGCCCGCGCTGAAAACGCATGTACGGACCGTTGGTATCTCAGCGCAGTTGTATGAGGTCTACGAGCGTTATATCCAAGGCTAGCGACGCCCTCTGCGTAATGGCAAACCAATGAAATTGCTGTACCGCTATCTGTTCATCTCTGACCGAGGCCGTCCGCTGTCGATCCGCGCGTTGTCGAACGTCCTTGATCGGCTGTTTCTGACCATTGAACTGGCTCATCCGGGGTTGTTGCCTACACTTTCCGCGCATGACTTTCGCCACACCTTTGCCGACCGGTTTTTGGCTTACTTGGTCGAGAAGCTTGGGTATGACCTCGAACAGGCCACGGACGAACTCCGACGAGTTTGCGGTTGGTCTGACACTTCGACGATGCCACGCCGTTATGCAAGTCGTTATCTAGCCGAGTCGGCCAACCTCCACAACGCCCAGCGTGCCTCGGCAGCCTGGAGCTGACTTGACAGTTAAGAAGGTTCGCCGTGACCAAATCAGCCGATCAAGAACAAGCTTCACCCTCCTCCTCTTTTCCGGCCTACGTGTTCGAGGGCCCGGCTCAGGTTGCGATTCGAACTCGCACTAATGACCAGCCAAGGTACGTCGATAATCGATTGAGCGTTTGGACGTGGTACGACGGCGGAACGGCTATGAAAATAGATTGGGCTTCGCTCCACCTGAATACTAAGCGGCGTTGTTCAAGCAGAGCGAGCTACGGCGGGCATACTTGTAACCACGTCGTCCTTCACTCGGGGAGCGCGAGAGCTTGAGAAGCAGCTGTCCCATCAGATTAGTTTAAAGGATTACATGGATATTCAAGATTGGCTCAAACACGCCTTACGGATCTGAGTGTAGAAGAACAAGCCTCAGGGCAATCGCTGAAATCTTGCGTTCTGACAGCTAAGGATTTTGGCCAAAGATGGGTACGAGAAACTCTGCCGTTTTCGCACAGCTACATCATGGGGTCACTTTACCCTGCACACTGCAGGTCGAGTCGTGAGGACGATGCTTCTGCCGGCTAGCGCCTGAGCAATTGATGCATACAATCAACCGTTGATTGTTGTCCGTCGTGTGCCGTCCATGGGTTTTGAGATAGGAGAGGTCTCAAACGGCTGGCAAGCCACGTCACAGCTGGCTGCGACAGCTTTAATTCTCAGAGTTCAAATGATACGTGTTACGCTCCTATGAGCTTTTCGTAAATTTTGTATTTTTCGAACCAGTGTCAAGCGTAGAAAAAATATTTGAAAAAGAAGTATTTTGCGAGCTGAATGCTTTAGCTTCCGGCCCCTAACTCGCGCTCCGTCGCTGTAACAGCCATAGGTACGCCCAAGGAAAGGATATGTATAGACCATGGATCAAGGGTGCAGGCATGGTTGCACAATGGGCTATGGGAGAGAGTGGAGCAGATAAACTGATCGGAGATAAATTAAAAGAAATGATTAAAGATAATGATTAATTCCGAGACAATAAAGACAGGTGGTTGGGCAGTTTTTTTTCTGCTGGCGTTATTCATGGCTTTTGGCACCCTCATGCTGGGCAATAATTGGTATGTTTACTTTTCTTTGTTGGCTTTCATGCTCTCATGGACATTGTATATAGTCTACATATGTGAGAGCTATATTACCTATATATGGTCGCTCTTGATCTCATGCGTCGGAGGATTTACATTGCCTGCGTGTGTTGTTGCATACGGTTTGGCTGCAGATGCGTCGTTCGATTTAAGTCTATACCGTTTTCTGATTGGTCTCGCGCCAGCTGCTCTAGTTGGTATTGTTTACATAGTGGTGACTAACACTAGGCCAGTATACCAACCCTTTGAATATAACGGAAATAGGATCCAGACTCGCCAAGACGTTAATTCGAAGCCGTCTATGAATTACAGTATTCCTCTGATTGGTGGGGTGACTACTCTTGCCGCTAGCATTTTTTTAAAATGGGCAGGAATGTTAACAGGCGCGCTCGTAGGTATGACAGTTATGACCGGTGGCAGCATCTTTATACTGCTCTACGGCCGTCATGTCCTCCGCGGTTTGCGAGCACTCCGTATTCAAGAGCGGAGCATGCCCGTCCCATATACCTTCATGCAGCTAGACGAAATTCGCGAAGCACGCAGCCGTTGGTGGCTTGGCAGGTTATTCAAATGGATAGCATCTTGGCGCAAGTCGTCGGGGGCTTGATTTACTGAAGAAATTACAGGCAGACCGTCCCTGACGATCTGTTAACAGCGAAGGAGTATTTGAAGCAATGGATCTTTCCTTTTTGTTTACAGCGCAAAATAGATGTCTTTTCTAGCTTACGATGGCTCTCTCAGGCGAACAGGCGTTATTGCGCGTCCCCAGTAAGCCGGCTAGTGTGCGCCTACCCTAGCCGATCACTTATTGCCGTTACCACTGAATCAATTTTTGAGGCGCGCCCAAATGCCATGCGCCTGAGGCGTTGCTTCTTCCTGTTTAATACCAGATTTGGCTTGGATACTCACCGATTCGGCTTACCGCTCATACCTCATCCCAAACCTGGAGTGCATATCACCAATCTCTGTCCTGGATTGCTGGCATGGCTGGGCCGCCTGTCCCACCCCAAATATTTTCACCACACCAGCACTGGAATCCCTACAGTGATGCACCTTTAATTAGCGGTAAATTTGTTGTTGGTTTTATTTGTCATGCTATCAACAAACCAAATTGTGCTGCCGTCACTCAGTACTTTATTGCATTCCTTACCGTATTTTTGGTAAGTAATGCAGATTATGTCCTCTGTGATAACCCAATTACCTGATTGCATGGGCTCGCTGGAAATCTGTATCTTTGCAGTTCCATCGGCGCTTAATGTTTCAGAAAAAGGATACCCGGTCGACGTTACGCTGGAGTGTTTTCGACCTATGACCGTTGAACTTATTTCGCTGCCACTTAGTTGTTTTGCGTTTGCAGGCGCATCGGCATGGGCGTCAATGGCAGCTTTGTTACCAGAAGATGAGCAACCAACCATACATAGCATGACCGCTGCGGAAAGGATCAGCTTATTCATAACCTTCACCTTTTTTATCGTGAAAAACAATATGATTGCAGGTCTGATACTAGTCAGGCGACAGGCCGACATTATAATAAATCACGATAACCTTAATAGCACCGCACGACTCAACCTAATTATGTTTTAACGCAGAGAATGGTTAGAGGCCTCCAGTCTGGAAGCCATTTTTTTAACCTCGTTGATATCGACAGGACTCAACGTGGTATAGGCGCTGCCGACGCGGAAAGTTGCGGGGACGCCCACCTTATAAAATTCGAGGCGTTTTTCATTACCTACTGCGAACCATCCATCGGAGAGCAACGCTTTCTCCAGAGCCTCCCGCTCTTCAGGTTCAAATTCCATGCGAATGGATCGGTAGGTCAGTTTCTCCAGTGCCACACCCGCGATCTTGCCGCCTCCCATAGGATCTGCTTCGCTGGAAAAGTTATCTGTGACATCCAGTGTTATTTCCGCGCTACTGGCCGTTGCGCCAAAAATGTCCATTGGCTTGTTGCGCGTGCAGGACAGGTAGTTAAAGAAATCAACGCACTCTGTGAATCCTAGCGATTTCCCCAGAGTTTGGGTACCGGGGACAAAGAGCCCCGAAACCTGGACGGTGGTCAGGCGTTCAGCAGATTGGACAGTACCTGCTACCAGTAGAAGAAAGATCGCTGCCAGCTTGTTCATAACACGACTCCCTCACATTTATTGAGTTTGAAATGAGTCATGGATCGCCTGCCCCGACCTCTAGTGCTCTACTCGCTTTACCGTGCTGGCAATTCCCTCACGAGGGGATGTTAGCTGTTGAAGTTACCTACCGGGGTTACGTGACACATTAGTTCAGAATCTTCACCGCCAACACGCAATACCTGGGTTTCCTGGATGCCGCCCTACCCCGACCGGAGAAACGCCGCCTGAGAAAGACGTGAGCGTGCAGGTACCAGACGAGCACAGTACCGTTCATTGTCCAGAGTCTCTCGAGGACCCGACCGCGTGGCGCGCTGAATCCTGTGGGAGCGATTTCATCGCTGGCGTTGGCGGGCAGTGTTCGTGCATCGGAATCATCTTGTACGCCCACACATTCCAAAGGTGTTCGAACTCGTCAGCAGCGGGCGCTGCGATCCTCTGATGGTAAGCCCCACCGTGGTCTCGCCCGCTGAGGCCACCGAAGCGCTGCTTCAACCGCTTGCCAAGTGCATCATGGTGCGAGAGCGCATCACCTGATTTCAGACCCGCTTCCGTGAGCGCCAGCAGCTTGAAACGACGGCGCTCCAGGGAGCGGCTGAAACACACCAGGTCCTGAT
Organism: Pseudomonas sp. VI4.1; assembly: GCF_002029345.1. NCBI lineage: Bacteria > Pseudomonadati > Pseudomonadota > Gammaproteobacteria > Pseudomonadales > Pseudomonadaceae > Pseudomonas > Pseudomonas sp. VI4.1. Next base: position 47,710 of record NZ_MULM01000166.1, on the reverse strand, counting down.
CGATCAAGTGTTTGAGAGGTCGATGTAACGCTTGCTTGCTGATGCCTAATGTCATCGCCAGATCACCAACATTGATCTCATCTGCCGGGCGATGATGTATTGACATATCGATAAATCTCGATATCTTATGCTTATGGAATTGATCGAAATATTCAAAGCCCTCTCAAACCCTACACGCCTTCAAATTTTGAAAGGTTTGAAGGATCCCGCAAAGAACTTCCCTCCGCAGGATGAAGGTGACGTTCTCACGGTAGGGGTCTGCGTCAGTAGTATTCAAGAAGGTATCGGGCTGTCGCAGTCAACGGTGTCTGGTTACCTTGCCACTCTGCAACGAGTGGGCCTGGTCGAAGTCAGGCGCATCGGTCAGTGGACCTACTACAAGCGCAATGAAGCAACCATCAGTGCGCTTGCCGAGATCATAGGGAAAGATCTGTAATTTTTTACCGTATGATATCGAGATATCTCGATATCCCTTTTTATCGATACGAGGATTCACAATGAAAGCGATGATGCTTAGATCATTTGGCGGCCCGGAATCGTTCGAACTTTGCGAGGTGTCCAAGCCCGTGCCAGGTGCGGGACAAGTCCTGGTACGGGTACACGCAACCTCCATCAACCCCTTGGATTATCAGGTTCGACGTGGCGATTATGCCGACCTGGTGCCGCTGCCGGCGATTACCGGACACGACGTATCGGGCGTTGTCGAAGAAGTCGGGCCGGGTGTGACGGCTTTCGTTCCCGGCGACGAAGTCTGGTACACCCCGCAAATATTCGACGGCCCCGGAAGTTATGCCGAGTACCACGTTGCGGACGAAAGCATCATCGGGAAGAAGCCGCCATCACTGAGCCATCTCGAGGCGGCAAGCCTGACCCTGGTGGGCGGGACGGTGTGGGAAGCACTGACCGTGCGAGCGGCGCTCAGAGTGGGGGAAAGCATTCTGATCCACGGCGGCGCGGGAGGCGTAGGTCATGTAGCGATCCAGGTGGCAAAAGCCATCGGTGCGCGGGTCTTCACGACCGTGCGCAAAGCAAACTTTGAGTTCGCACGCAGCATGGGGGCCGATGTGGTCATCGATTACGAAAAAGAGGATTACGTCGACGCCATCAATCGGGAAACGGATGGCCGCGGAGTCGATGTGGTGTTCGACACCATCGGCGGCAACACGTTGGCGCGCAGCCCCGACGTGCTCGCGCAACTGGGCCGCGTGGTCTCGATTGTGGACATTGCCCAGCCACAGAACCTCGTTCAGGCCTGGGGCAAGAACGCGAGTTATCACTTTGTGTTCACCCGACAAAACCGCGGCAAGCTCGATGAGCTGAGCACATTGGTAGAGCGCGGTCAGCTACGCCCGCACGTTGGCGCGGTCTATTCGCTTGCCGACCTTGGACTCGCCCATGCGCGACTGGAAAGCCCCAACAACGGCCTTCAAGGAAAAATCGTGATTGCAGTCGAGTCATCGCTCATCCCGTAAGTACGCACTTTCTAACCGTTTGATTCATTTTCGAGGAATGTCATGATTTATGAAATCGCTCTGCTCCCGGTTCACAAAGAACGCATTGAAACGTTCCGAAGTGCATTTGACAAGGTCGCTCCTTTGCTCAGCCGCGCCAAAGGTTACGGCGGCCACCTGCTCGCGCAAGGGATCGAAAGCCCAGAGATGTTCAACCTGATAGTAAGGTGGCAATCACTCGAAGATCACACGCCGGGCTTCGAAGCGAGTGAAGACCATCGGCTGTTCATGATGGGCCTGGAGGAATATTTTTCCGACGAACCGAAGGTCTACCATATTGAGGGGGGCGCTTTTATAACTGACGAACACGTCCAGTCCTGAAACGGGTCTACAGCTGTTTCACCCAACCACCGGCGCATGCTCGGCCATCAATTCCATTACCCAGTCGATAAATACCCGCACCTTGGCGCTGACATGGCGATTCGGCGGGAATGCCAGATACATCGGCATTGGCGCCATGTGCCAGTCCTCAAACAGCGGCAGCAGCTCGCCGCTGAGCAGGTGCGGTTTGGCCATGTACTGCGGTAGCCAAAGCATGCCCAGACCCGCCAGGCCGGCGGCGAGGTACGCATTGCCGTCGTCGACCGTCAGTTGCGGGCGGCCCTGGGCCTCGATGCGCTCCTCGCCCCGCTGCATCGCGTAGGGCAAGGATTTGCCTGTACGAAACCAGAGGAAGCCAACGGTACTGTGCCTACCCTCCTCCAGCTCACGGGGGTGCGCCGGCGTACCGAAGCGCTGCAGATAGCCGGGCGCGGCATAGATGCCGAGGTTCAGATCGCCCACATGCCTTGCCACCAGGGACTGATCGGTGATCTCGCCGCCGCGCACCACGCAGTCGACGTTTTCGCCAATGATGTCGACGATGCGATCGCTCACGCCCAAGGTCAGCTGGATTTCCGGGTAGCGTGCAAAGAACCCCGGCAAGGCGGGTATCAGCAGCATTCGCGCCAGCGGACTGGGTACATCCACCCGCAGCCGCCCGCGCGGTGTCATCGACGCGCTGGACAAGCTGGTCTCGGCGTCGTCCATATCGACCAGTAGCCGGATGACGCGCTCATAGTAGGCCGCGCCATCGGCGGTGACGTTGACCTTGCGCGTGGTGCGGTTGAGCAGGCGCACGCGCAACCTCGCTTCCAGTTGCTGAACGAGCTGCGTCACGGTGGTCTTGCTCATGTGCAGGGTGGCTGCTGCCTTGGTGAAGCTGCCGGTTTCCACCACTCGGGCAAAGGCCTGCATTGCATCGAACCGGTCCATTTCACGCCTCACTCGGGTCTGGATAGTTTGGATTCTACAAACAGTCATGACCAGAGTTGCCTGTTTATTCCGGTGGGTCATCTTTTTACAGTGGCTCCACCGTAAACAGCGGGCCGCGATGGCCCCGAAGGAAGTATGCAATGACCAGCAAACGTGATGTCGTTTTCCCGCCTGACCGCCATGCACTGTACGAGCTCCACCGCTACTCGCCGGCGATTCGCTCCAACGGTTTTCTGTTCGTATCCGGTCAGGTCGGCAGCCGCAAGGATGGCTCGGCCGAGCCGGACCTCGCGGCACAGGTTCGCCTGGCCTTCGCCAACCTCAACGCGATCCTGGCCGAGGCCGGCGGTAGTTTCGAGGATGTGGTCGACACGACCATCTTCATGGTCGACCCCGACTCGACATTCGAAACTATCTGGGAAGTAGCGGCCGATTACTGGGGTGAAGCTCCCTTCCCGACGGTGACCGCTATCGGCGTGACCTGGCTGTCCGGCTTCGACTTCGAGATCAAGGTGATCGCCAAGCTCCCCCAATAGACTCGGTTCAGTCCTGCTTCGACCGCCAAAGGGAACCCGCTTGTTTTTTCTGGAGCGACCCTTGCTACCGAGCGTTCTCTGCCTGCTTTGCCGCGCGCAGAGACACTGGCGAAGCTAGGTCCCAGGCCGAACAGAAAGAGGATGCCGGTCACCCCGTGATCGGTGTAGCCCGTCAACTCCGTCATCTTTGCGCTGCATAAAGCGATCGGCCCACAGCAACAGCAGCGCTGACAGTCCCATCAGTGCGCCACCGATCGACTGGTCCAGTTGCGCGCTCATGCCGCCAGCCGTCATCTCCATCCCGTGCAGGTGCGCCATCGGTTGGACGGGCATTGGATACAGCGGCGGACTGAACAGCAGCATCAGCCCCACCAGCAGCTGCGGCAGCGCAACGGCAAGGCTGAACGACCACTGCTTGTACGAAGGGATATACGCGCGCTGGCAGTAGCGACCCATGACCCGACAGAGCCACAGCCCGCTTACCGCCATACCCCATTTCATCAGCGCATACAGCGTGGCATCGTCCATCAGTCTTTGATGCAGTTGTGGCAGCATCCATACACCACTCATTGCCCCGAAAGCCACGACCACCCACACTCGCACTCCCCGCCTCTCCTTCCCGATGCCCGCTTGGCTGACTGGCTCCCGAGCGCCTGCAAACAACAGAAGCAGGGGCGCCAGGTGATGAATCAACGCGCTTTGCAGGCAGTGCAACCACACGCTGTGACGCGCAGCCAGGTCCAGCGCTGGCTGCATCCCCAGAAAAAACACCAGCGCGGCTCCGCCCAGCAATAGAGGTTGACGGTTCCACCCCTTGGGTCCCCCGCTCACCCAGCAAACAAACACGGCCGTCGTCACCAACTCCAGCCAGGCCCAACCCGATAATTCAGACATGACAACACCCTCGGCCCAAGCGCCGGAGCACTTGGGCATTCATCGATTGAGGCCTGATCAGGCGTTGTGTTTGCAGCAACTGGCGGCCTGGCCGTCCTGGACACTGGCGTGGTCCCTGCTCGCCGGCAAATCCATGGCCGGGTTACCGTTGAAGAAGTTGTTGGGCTTGAGCTTGAAGCCGACATATTCCACAGGCATCACCGGAAAGTCCTCCGGCTTGCAGATGTGGGTGTGGCCGAAGGTGTGCCAGACCACCAGGTCCTGGTTGTCGATCTGGCGATTGTTTTGCGTGTACACCGGCAGTCCGTCACCCCGGTGCTGATTGGGGTAGTCGCCCGAGCCGTAACGCTCATTCGCGGCGTAAGGCGTCACCCACAAGTGCTTGCTGGCAAACCCGGCGCGGCGACCGAACGAGCTGTCTGGCTGGGCGAGCATGACCGGATTGTGCTCTGCCATCAGCTTGTAGCCCGGATGATTGCCTACGGCGTTCCTGACGTTCGGATTGATGATTTTCCAGAAACGTCCGGACTGGCCGTTGGCCTCCCGTGCCGCGTCCAGTTCATGGGTAAACGTGGTGGTGACACTGTCGAAGACGTTACCCCAGGTGTTGCCCTCACCTTGCGGGCGTGATTGGAAATTGGTTTCGGTAACGGAGTTGTATTCGCCATCTACCATCATGTGCAAGCGCGCACTGAAGAAATGCTGGTGAGTCGGGCCGTAGAACTCTGGGGTGACCATGCCGCCGCCACTGCCCGGGCGTTGACCGGGCGCCAGCGCAGCGGTCTGGATGATCCCGGTCAGCTTGGCTTCAAGCTCGATGGTGCCGTCCTGGTAGAGGTACCAGAAAAAGCCGTAGTCGTAGTTGGCCACGGTGCAGAAGAAGCTGATCACCAGACGCCGGGAGCGCCGCATCTCGAACACGCCGGTGCGAAACTCATAGTGCTTCCACAGTGTGCCGTAATCTTCCTCATGCATGCAGATGGCGTTCTTCATCACAAAGGGTTCGCCTTGGTCGTTCACCGAGGGCACATCGAAGTAGCGGATCGCGCCCAGGCAGTCACAGCCCAGCTCCAGTTGGTTGGCCAGCCGACCGAGCCCGTATTCGCCACCGTCGAAGGCGCATTTCCAGTAATGATTCAGCTCGTTGTCCGAATAGGGCACGCCCATGTCGGTGACACTGGCGCGATACAGGATCGGCCGAACCACCTCGCCGTCCTTGTAGCCCAATTGATGCAGGACCAACCCTTCGCGGGGGGTGAACCCGACGCGAAACTCCCAGTTCTGCCAACTGACCTTCCAGTCGTCCACGGTGAAACTCACGCCTTCGGGCTGGGTGATGTGCAAAGGCTTGAGCCCCTCGCGCGGTTGGCCGAGGGAGGCGGAGTCGTAGTTGATCGTGGCTTTGGGGATCGGCGTCAGGCGACCGTCATCGAGCAGCTCGATAACCTTTCCGGCATTCAAGTCAATGATCGCAACCAACCCTTCGATCGGGTGGGCGTAGCCATTGTCGGTGAGCTTGTCGCGGTAAAAGGCGACACCGCGCATCAGGCGCTTGCCTCGATAGCGTTCATCGTCGCCGAAATGGCCGAATGACCACGGATCGATTTGCACATTTTCAATATCGGCATCGGTCAGGCCACGACGTTTGACCGCGGCGCGCCAGGCCGGATCTTTTTGCACGGCCTCCACGCACAAGTCGAACTCCTCGATCATGATGGGGGCATGCCCTTGGGTGTCGAGGTCGAGCGGCTGCCAGCTGACCAGGGTCTGGCTGTTGAGATCGACCAGCGCCTCGAATGTATGCCCGGTCAACTTATCCAGGACCAGTGCAAACGCGCGCCGGGGAATGGGTTGGCCCGGGACATGGGCCAGCACTTGGTGTTTATCTGGCTCAGCCAGATGCAAATAGGGAAAGCGACATTTATCGCCAAGGTTCTTTTCCCGCTTGAGAATACTACTCGCCAGAGCAAGTTCCTGGAGTGACAGTGGATCAAGGGGGTGTGATGCGCTCGTCAAATTTAAATTCACGGTCATGTTTCGTACTCTTCCAGTCAAATGGGTTGTTCTCTTAAACAGCGTGCGCACTCTGATAACTGCGGTAATGACGACACATGGAGGCTACGGCCAACGTGTGCAGGCGCATTAACACAAACAGGCAGAAACGTAGGTGGCGAAACCCTGGTGTTACAACGTCCGACAGACGTTTGTATCAAACAGGTTTTGAATGGCCTTTGATCAGGCCGTAGAAGAACAGCACCAGCAGAAGAATTGGCGTGCCATTCACCCACACCGATTCACTTGCGGTCAGCAGGCCGTAGTTTGCGCAGATCAGGTAGACCGCTACGCTCAGCCCGCCTAACGCAAAGAGCGGGCTGATCAATATTCTGAAATAGCGCCGATCACTGACTTTCTTGAAGTGGGCAATGACCGCCAGCGAAACAAACGCCTGGAGTCCAATCAAACCAATCGTTCCCAGTGCCAGGGTGACCGGAAAAAGAAACACGAACGGGTCATAACCCAATGACGCTGGAACGGCGATACAGATCGAAACCAATACGGTGACGAACAGACTCGCGTTGGCTGGAGATTTTTTTTGCAGATGGGTGTTCGCCAGAACGCTTGGTAGATGTTTGTCCCGGGCCAGTACATGCACGTAACGAGTGGCGGCGTTATGCAGTGACAACAGGCAGGCAAAGTTGCTGGTACACAACATGATCGAGACAATGGTTGCAACCGTCCCGCCCAGATGCCTGGAGAACAAGTTGATTACCAGTTCGCCCTGAGCTGTTGCGGCCTCCTCCTTGATCGTGTCGACACCAATATCGCCCACGACTAACCAGATCACCACAAAGTAGGTCGCGGCGACCAACGCCACGGCGAGTCGAGTGGCGCCCGGAATGGATTTTTCCGGGCGCCGGGCTTCCATTGCGTAGAGCGCAGCAGACTCGACACCCAGGAACGCGGCCAATGCGATCATCAAGCCGACGCCCATTCCCGGGGCTGTTATGGCACTGACCGAAATTGCCTGCAACGGCAGCGCGGCGTTGCCCTTATCCATGACAATGGACAAGCCCAGGACAAACAGCATGAAGAACTCTGCCAGCACCAGCGGCACCAGAACCTTGGCGGCAAAATCGATGTTGGCCCGGCCTAAATACGCCGTCAGCGCGATAACCAATACCGTCCAGGTTTTCCAGCCCCAATTGATGCCCAGGGACTGCAGGGTCAAATCAGTGAAATAGCCGGTGACGGTCGCCAGAGAGATCGCTATCGCCAGGTAAGATGCCAGCGCCACCCACGCCGCGCCGGCGCCCACTCTTGCGCCAAAGACCACCGACAGATATTTGTAAAAAGCACCCGCACCGGGAATCGCACGAATAAGTTCACCATAGCCAACCGAAAAACACAGCATCATCAAGCCCGCCACCAGGAACGCGCCCGCGAGCCCGGGCCCGTTGCCGACCATGAAGCCGATAGGCGCCGCACTCACCACCGCCCCTAAAGGCGCTGCGGCTGCGATCACCAACAAGGTGATTTGAAAAATACCCAGATTACCGCGCAGCGCCACGGAAGTTGGAGGCTCGGTGTTACTCAGTGCGCCAGTTAACTCTGTCATGACAGATGCTCCACGCTATTTATTGTTATGGATCAAACGGACCGGATCGAATGAAAGAGCGTCCTTGCCAAGTAATGAACGCCGGTCAAATACCGACGCTGACGGTTTCGGTAATGCTGCTGGCACCGTCGATCACAATTTGCGCGCCATTGATGTAACTGGACTCTTCGGACGCCAGGAATGCCGACAGCTCACCGATTTCATCCGGCCTGGCCAGGCGTTTCATGGGAATCGCCTTGGCCAGTTCAACCAGCACCGACTCGGGATCGTCCGGGTTGACCTGGCGTGCGACCTGATCGGCCATCGGCGTCAGCACAAAACCCGGGCAGATGGCATTCACTCGAATGTTGTAGGGCGCCATTTCGACCGCCAGCGCTTTGGTGAAACCGATCAGGGCCGATTTCGACAGCGCGTAAGCCACTTCACCCGGGTCTGCGGTCATGTCGCCGGTGATGGAGGACATGACCACCACGGCGCCGCCGCCGGACTCGATCATGTGCGGGAGAACCGCACGGGCGGTATGCCAAGCGCCCTTGATGTTGACGTTGATGTGCAGATCAAGCTCGGCATCGCTGGAGTCAAGAAACCGGGCGAAACGACACACACCGGCGTTGCAGACCAGCGCGTTCAACTTGCCGAAGCGTTGCATGCCCTTGTCGGCAATCAGCCGCATGGCTTGCGGATCGGTGACATCACAGACCTGAGCGAGCACTTCCACGCCATATTGCTTTTGAATATCCGCGGCAACTTCGTGAACTGACTCATCCAGATCAACCAGGATCAAGTTAGCGCCGTACTTTGCATAGATAGTGGCATGTGACTTACCCATGCCTTTCGAGGCGCCCGTAATCAAGGCTACCCTTCCCGTCAACTTGCTCATGGTGTTCTCCGGTTTTTTGGGCAAACGTAGCCCTTCACACGCCCGGGCTATATGTCCTGGCCTGTTGTTTACAGCTGATGTGTTAAATGACTGGCGTCGAACGATAGACTTTCAGCGTTTCCGAAGGTCGTTCGCCAAACAGGTGTTTGTAGTAGACGCTGAACATGCCCATGTGCCAGAAACCCCACTTGGACGCGACGTCACTGACCAGGGTCGATTTATCGCTGGCAATAAGGTCTGCCCGGACGCCGTTCAGTCGCACATAACGCAGATACGTCACCGGGCTGATACCCAGCACTTTGTTGAATGCGTAATGCAGCGAACGATGGCTGGTGCGCAGGCCTTCACACAAATCGGTGACCGTTAACGCTTCACTTTTTCTTGAAAGAATATAATCACGCGCACTGTCGACAACATGTCGGTGAATGAATTGCTCTGAGTAAATGTTCTTCGACAGCGGCAAGTCCGCAGTCATGCTCAATAGCAGGTGCATGATATCGAACGTCAGTTGTTTCCTCGCGGAGGCGGACTGAAGAATAAGCGGGTTGGACTCGACAGCACGGAAGAAGCTATCAAAGCCAAGTCTGAACGCAGCGCACTTCTGTGGTGCCAGCACACTGACTTCTTTGGTTCTGCCGATGACACGTCTGTCCTCAAATTCATCATTCAAAGAGTATTGACTGAACGCCTCGACATCAACGGAGGCGCCATAGATATCCGAGTAACCAGGGGTTTTGAACTTAAGTTCGGAGTCCGGACGAAGAAAGAACACGGAATCAATGCACTCAAGCTCTTTGCCACACCAAAAACCCCGGCCGCGCAGCGCAACTGGAATGCCCAAGGCAAACTTGCCCGGCAAGGTCTGCCCCTGCTGATCAACTGATTGATTGATCACTTCGCGAAAGATCTGCACCACTCCGACGGAAATTTCGCTGACCGAGCCGGCGAACGGCCCCGGGCTGATTTGCAAGTAGTCCTGCTGCCACTCCGGTAACGATTTCGCCAATACATTCGCATCGGTGACGGAAATGCACTGCAAGCCTGCTTTGGCAGCCGAAAGCGGGATACCACCGGGGTGGCTTGCCACTTGATGAGATTTTTGCTGGATCGATTGCGATCTCATGCCATATCTCCTGGGCGCGTCTCTGTTCTTTTTATCATTCGAAGTGCGCTGTTCAGCGCCTGTCGAGCCTGTACCCCGCGTCCTTCGCTCAATGGCTACGGTTTCAATCTACACGATACGAGCCGGACCTGGGGGCGGGGGCCCGAGATTGCGCATTTATTTGATAGCTGGTCGCCGTGGGGACCAAACCAAGCCCTGTGCCGCCCCTAAGAGCTTCCGGACGATCTTTTTGGGATCTGCAGAACCCTGCGAATTTACCGCGCTTAGCTTCGAAATCACTCGCCAGTCGGCGATTAATCTCACGCTCAGGACATGTGCATACGGTTATCAGCCCGTAACCCATTACACTGCGGCGGAACTCACCCCCATGGAGAGCACGCGACATGAATCAACTTTTAGCCATTCGTGTGTTTGCCCGAGTCGTGGAAGCCGGGTCATTTGTGAAGGCTGCGGACTCTATGGATATGCCTAAGGCGACCGTCAGCAAGCTGATCCAGGACCTGGAAAGTTTTCTGCGAGTACGCCTGCTCCAGCGCACGACGCGAAGTGTGACGGTCACCGCAGAGGGGGTGAAATACTACGAACTGACCGCAAGGGTCATTCTGGATCTGGAGGAGATCAATGCCGGTTTTCAAGGCGCGCAGTTCAATCCTCGCGGCAAAATCCATGTCAATGTCGGTGGTTCCGTGGCGACCGCGCTCATCATTCCCGCCCTGCCTGAGTTCTATGCACGGTTTCCCGACATCAAGATTGACCTGGGCGTGAGCGATCGGACTGTCGACCTGATCAGCGACAACGTCGACTGTGTCATTCGCGGCGGTCCCATCGCGCAGCAGTCATTGGCGACAAGACTCTTGGGCAAGGCCTCCTGTACCACCTGCGCAAGTCCTGCGTATCTGCAACGATTCGGTTTACCCGGTCATCCACAGGAGCTGGAAAATGTGCATCGCATTGTCAGCTATCACTCGGCCCGAACCAATCGGCTGATCCCGGCAGCCTTTCAGCGCGGCGACGAGAAAGTCGAGGTGATCGGTAACAGTGTATTGAGCGTCAATGAAAGCAACGCGCACATTGCTGCCGGGTTGGCGGGTCTGGGTGTGATCCATACGTTCACCTATGCCGTGCAGCCCTACATCGAGACCGGGGCGTTGGTGCCCATCCTGCAAGACTGGCGTCCAGCCCCCTACCCCTTTCATGTGGCTTACCCACCCAACCGCCATCTCAACAATCGGGTTCGTGTGTTCATCGATTGGCTGGTGGAGCATTTTTCCACATTGAAGTGATGTTCCCATACCGGCGCCCCGACTCACTTCATCGACATCAGATTTGCGCGGCACCACCGTCAACGAACAGTTCGATGCCATTGATGAAACTGCTGTCATCCGACGCCAGGAACAACACAGCCTTGGCGACCTCTCGTGGATCACCCATTCGCCCCATCGGCACCAGGCTGGCCAGATGAGCGTGCAGGCCATCGAGTTGTTCGGCTGGCACCATGCCTGCCACACCCGGCGTGGCGACCGGGCCAGGACTGATGGCGTTGACACGAATGTTGCGCGGCTTTAGATCCAGCAACCAGGAGCGGGCAAAGTTACGCACAGCGGCCTTGCTGGCACTGTAGACGCTGAAGTTTTCGGTGCCTTTTGTGGCGGTGGTGGACGCATTCAAGATCACCGAACCGCCATTTTTCAGGAGCGGCAGCGCCTTCTGAACGGTGAACAGCAGGCCTTTCACGTTGATGCCGAAAATGTGCTCGAAATGCTCTTCAGTGATCTCGCCCAGCGGCGCCATGTCGCCAACGCCCGCGTTGGCAAACACAATATCGAGATGTCCAGCCTGTGCCGCGATCAGCGAGAACACATGGTCCAGATCAGTCAGGTTGGCCACATCGCCCTTGATCCCGACCGCCTTATCACCGATCAGCGCGACCGCTGCCTCCAGTTCAGCCTGACGGCGCCCGGTGATGAACACCGTTGCGCCCTGTGCGGCAAACTCCTGGGCCGAAGCCAGACCAATGCCGGTGGAGCCGCCGGTGACCAATGCAACTTTACCTGCCAATTTATTGCTCAACGTTGAATCTCCGATTGACTTCGTAGTGGGTTTTTCAGCTCGGCGTTTCAAACCGGCAAACTCACTCTAAGCCGTCGGATTACTGAGAGAAACGGGGAAATCCAATTTGTGTATCCATGTCTGTGGTTAATGAAAATCCGCGAAATGATGAGTGATAACGGCCGGCAGAAAGTGCTGGCGTGCATCACTCCCCCCATGCCGGCAGCGTTTTCCTCCAAAGGCTTCCCCCAGCTTCCCACCCTCCTCGGCTGCCGTTTACACAAAAACATACGGCTTGCATGCAACTTGACATACGGCGCGTATGCAAAATAACATGAACACATACGTAGCGTATGAACTACCAACAGCAATGGACAGACCCATCTCCGTCAACAACGCCAACAATGCCAAGCAATCAGGAGTTTTTATGATCGACCGCCTCACCGGATACCAGTCGCCGTCCATGATCACCGACACGGCAACCCGGGAATCTCTCAATGCGTTTATCACGAAGGTTCTGCAGGGGTTTTCCACCCCTGGCTCGGACGTCGCCAAGTACTTCGCCGATCCTGACGTCGCGATCGCCGGTTCAGGCCTGGACGAGTACTTCATGGGAGCCGAGGCCGTGCAGAATGGAGTGACTTGGGTGACCACCTTGAACATCCGCTGGGAACCGCGGCTTGTGGTGTCCTGGATGCGGGGAGACATTGCCTGGGCACAAATCCGCATCGACGGTCACACGATTGAAAACGAAGAGCCAACGGTCGTCCAATATGTTGCGACCGGGGTCTTCCAGCGCAAGGGTGACGGCTGGACCTGGCTGTATTGGGGTGGCAGTGAGCCGCAGAAAGATGCCCGGCTGTAGTCAGCTTGACGCTGTTCATCAACCCGTCATCAGGATTGCACCGGAGGCCAACGATGCCTTTTTTCAGAACGCATGCCTTTCATCTCGACGGTGCTTCTCTCGAGAAGTGCCGACCCGCCGATTTTTTTGCCTGCGATACCTTGATCCAAGAGGATGCTGGCGTTACGGAGTTCAATGAACTCCGCGAATTACCGACATCCCCTGCTCGCCCTCAACAATGTTCACCTGTGGCGTCCTCTGATTGCTGCTGAACGATAGCGGGAAGTTCCGCGCACTCAGTGGAACTCGATGGACCAATTCTTCATGTCCCCGGCACCTACGTTGCGGTGCCGGGGTGGGGCTGCTCCCGCCTATGTGCAACGTACGATCGAGACCGGTGTTTCCAAGCGCTCTCTTGTCAGAGAGCCTTGGCCCAGTCGCGCAGCAAATACTTCTGAATCTTGCCCGTCGAGGTTTTCGGTAACTCGCGGAAGACCACTGTCTTGGGCAGTTTGAATCCCGCCAGATGCTCACGGCAGAACTGAATGACGTCGGCCTCTCGTGTGCCCTCATGTCCGACCTTAAGCGTGATAAACGCGCAGGGTGTTTCACCCCATTTGTCATCCGGGCGCGCAACCACCGCCGCTTCCAGGACCGCAGGGTGGCGATAGAGGACGCCTTCGACTTCGATGGTGGAAATGTTCTCGCCGCCCGAGATGATGATGTCCTTGAGACGGTCCTTGATTTCGACATAGCCGTCAGGATGACGCACCGCCAGGTCGCCGGTATGGAACCAGCCGCCCTTGAAGGCTTCGGCTGTAGCTTCGGCGTTTTTCAGATAGCCCTTCATCACCGTATTACCGCGCATGAAAATCTCACCCATGCTGGCGCCGTCGCAAGGTACGGGTTCCAGGGTTAGCGGGTCGGCGACCATCAGCCCTTCGAGGGTCGGGTAGCGTACGCCCTGGCGTGACTTGATCTTCGTGCGTTCGTTCAGCGGCTGTTCATCCCAGTGCGCATGCCAGGCGCAAACCGTCACCGGGCCGTAAACCTCGGTCAGGCCGTAGACGTGCGTGATCTTGATGCCCATTTCCTCGACCGCACCAATGACCTTCGCTGGCGGTGCTGCACCCGCGACCATGGCATTGACCGGATGATCGATGGCGGTCTTCGCCGAGTCCGGCAGGTTGACCAGCGCATTGAGGACAATCGGCGCGCCACACAGGTGGCTGACCTTGTGCTCGTGAATCAGTGTGAGAATTTTTTGCGGGTCGACGACGCAGGAACACGTGAATCCCGGCCAACGCGGTGACGGTCCACGGGTAGCACCAGCCATTGCAGTGGAACATCGGCAACGTCCAGAGATACACCGGGTGGTTGCCCATGGCCCAGGTCATCTGATTGCCCAGGGAATTGAGGTAGGCGCCGCGGTGGTGATAAATCACGCCCTTGGGGTTACCGGTGGTACCGGAGGTGTAGTTGAGGGAAATAGCTTGCCACTCGTCGTCGGGCCATTGCCAGGCGAATTGCGGGTCGCCCTCAGCGAGAAACGCTTCGTAGTCCAGCGCGCTGACGGCACTGCCTTCGCCGTACTCCGGATCGTTCACATCCACCACCAGCGGCGGATTGGACAGTCCACTCAAGGCCTCACGGATCACCCCGTGGAACTCACGGTCGGTGATCAACACCTTGGCCTCGCCGTGCTCCAGCATAAAGGCAATGGCCTGCGCATCCAGGCGTATATTCAGGGTATTGAGAACCGCGCCGATCATCGGCACACCGAAGTGTGCTTCGAGCATCGCCGGGATGTTGGGCAGCATGACCGCCACCGTATCCCCCTTGCCGATGCCCCGCCCGCTGAGCGCACTGGCCAGGCGCATGCAGCGTTCATAGGTTTGTTGCCAGTTGCGCCGCACAGCGCCATGGATCACCGCCGGATACTGACCGTAGACAGAGGCCGTACGCTCGATGAAGCTCAGGGGAGAGAGGGCAATATGGTTGACTGACGAGGGCATCAGGCCCGTTTCGAAAATAGACATGACGTTTTCCTGTGGGGAAGTCGCCAGCCGTGTAGCGATGCTGGCAACCTCCGATGGCTGATTGTTAGCTCTGATCAGGTTTCGATAACGTCCCCGCCTCATCGGGGGACGCTGCAACGGCTCAGGCAGTCTGCTTGTTGTTTTTGCGCAGGTACGAGCGCCAGGTCATTGCCCAGTGTTGCGGGTCTTCCAGCGGCGCGCTTTTCATCCGGTGAATAGCTTGGTTATGCGGCGAGGTCTTGACGATCTCCGGGTTCGAATAGGCCTCGTCCGAAATGTGCGCGAGCACGGCGATCCAGGTATCCAGCGCCTCCTTGCCATACATTTCGCCCGCCTCGGGCGTGAAAGGCTCCGGCACCAACCACGGATGATGGCTGCTCCACATCGGATCAATGCCGAAATCGCTCATGCGATTCTGCACGTCGTGGACGTCGACCCCGGTGTCTTCCTTGAGTTGCTCAAGGCTGTAGCGCGTCATCTCCATTCGCGGACTCGTGGCTTCGGGGTGGGAACGGGTTACGCCGCGTATCGCCAGCAGACCTTTTTCCATGTAGTTGTTGGCCAGCACCGAGATATCGGACGCTTCGGCCATGCCATCCGCGCCCATGGCGCGCGACCAGGCGTAGGCCTTGAGGATGACGGGAACGTTGCCCCAGAACTCACGTATCTTGCCGGCGCTCTGCGGCCGATCGTAATCAAGGCTGTAGCGCTCACCGTCGAACGCCACCACCGGTGCCGGCAGGAACGGCGCGAGTTCCGCCGAACAACCATAGGCACCCACGGCCGGGCCGCCTACTCCACTTTTCGGTGCGCCGAATGTTTTGTGCAGCATGAACATGCACGCATCGAAACCGAGTTCGCGAGCACGAATCTTGGTCATCGCGCCGTTGAAGTTGGCGTGATCGTAGAAGCACAGGCCGCCTGCCTCGTGCACCACCCGCACCCACTCGCGTATTTCCAGGTTGTAGACGCCCATGTCATCGGGATTGTTCACCATCAGCGCTGCGGTGCGATCAGACACGGCGGCCTTGAGGGATTCGAGCGACGGGTAACCGTTCTCCTCGATCATCAACGTGATCACCTTGAACCCGGCCGCAGCGGCGGTCGCCGCACTGCTCGGGTGGGTCTGGATCGTGGTGATGATCTCGTCACGCTGTGCCAGTTCGCCACGGGACGCGTGGTAAGCACGTGTCACGGCGCAGTTGGTGTACGCCGCGTCGGCACCGCCACCCGCCTGGAAGATGAACTGATCCATCCCGGACAATTCGCGCAGGATCGTGTCCATGCCATGCACCACTTCCAACGCGCCTTGCAGGGTGTCCTCATCCTGATACGGATGCACATGAGTGATTTCCGGCCGCCAAGCCATCGCCTCGTTGATCTGCGCGTTGTACTTCATGGTGCAGGTGCCGAACAGGCTGATGTTCATCATGCCCAGAGTCTGCTGTGACAGGCGCAAATAGTGATACAGCACCTCGGGCTCGGACATTTCCGGCAATGCCGGTTTGCGCGTGCGGCGCATATTCGCGGGAATCAAGCCGTCGGCACTCCCGACAGCAGCTTGAACATCGGCTTCCACGTCAGAAAAAATCACTCCGCGACGGCCGGGATAGCCCATCTCCAGAATGACCGGTTCGCTCCAGACGGGAGCGTGGTATTCCTTGAGTGTTGTGTTCATTGTGCGATTACCTTTTTGAGTGCAGCGGTCAGACGCTCGAGATCTGCTTGAGTGTGAATCTCGGTGACGCAGTAAAGGGCGCTGGCGCCCAGCTCCGGGAAGTCCTGTGTCAGGTCTTTGCCGCCGAAGATCCCGAGTGCGAGAAGCCGCTTGTTGATGTCCTTCACACTGAGTCCGGTCGCGTCAAAATTCACCACGAATTCCTTGAAGAAACCGCTTGGAAACGTCACGCGCACGCCTGGAATGTCAGCCAGCAACTTCGTCGCATAGTGAGCTCGTTGCAGGATGACATTGCCCACGTCTTCAAAGCCCTGGGGACCCATCATTGCCATGTACACGGCATTGGCGATGGCCCACATGTACACCGAGTGTCCGGTCCAATCGTTTCCTTTATCACGCAAGCCGTATGACGATTGCTCGAACAGGCTCAGGCCAAAACCATATTCACCAGGTTTGGTGGTTTCGCCGATGCTGATGAACAGCGTTGGGTACTGGTGGGCATAAAGTTCTTCGTCGCGCGTCGCGATGAAACCGCTGACGCCGCCACCGCAATTCATATGCACCCCAAGCGGCTGCGTGGTACCCACCACGATGTCCGCTCCGAAATCGATCGGTGCGGCCAGCACGCCCAGCGAAATAGGGTCGACACCGACGATCACTTCGGCACCGGCAGCATGGGCAATGGCGGCAATCTCGGCGCCTTGCTGTTCGATCACCCCGAAGTAGGACGGCGTTTCGAAATAGACGGCAGCCGTTTGCTCGCCGATCGAGGCGCGAAGGTGATCAAGATCAAGCAAGCCGGTTGCCGGGTCATAGTCGACGAGGCGTACGACGATGTGGCTCGGCATGTCGATCGGTTCGCAGTAATTGCGAATGATCGACAGCCGCTCCGGGTCAATGGCGCGGACCACCGCCACCTCGTTGCGCCCGGTGATGCGCGTGGCCATGCGAATGGCGTGGCCCGCGGCGCAGCCCCAACTGCGCACGGGCAGCCCCACCAGGTCCATGTTCAGCAGCTCGCCGAGCTGGCTGCAGAACTCGAACCAGGCCTGGTTGCGGCCATGGTCGGAGCTTGGCTCGCCGAAAACCGAGGTCAGCCACTCGTTGCGGCGAACAACCTCGTCGCACGCGGCTGGAACGTGGTGCTGCCAGCAGCCGGCGCCCAGAAAGTTGAGGTTCTGCTCACACGTTTTGTTCTTCGACAGGGTTGTGACGAGATGCCGACGCAGTTCACTTTCGTTCAGTGCCGGCGGCAGGTTGATCGGACGTTGCAGGCGATGGCCTTCGGGAATTTGCTGGAACAGTTCCTCGATGCTGTCGACACCGATCGAGTCGAGCATCTCCTGTTTGAGTGCGGGAACAGAGTTCGCCATGTAGGGGTGGGCGACATGATTACTCATGGGGTTATCCTCGTTTTTTTCGGATGAAACAAATGATCAGGATCGAACCCTGAAAAAGACGGACCGGTCGGGTCCTGTGTGCACGCGTATATGGCCACTGAGCATGGCGTCGACTTCGGCGTCACCGGTGTCAACGCGCAGACAGCCGGCGTCGAGGGAAATGAGCTTGTCCATCGTGGCAATCACGATGATGTTTTCGCGCCCGGTGCGGCGGATCACCTCGGCGCTGATCTGCTGATTACCGCGTCCGAACAAGCTGCCATGGCCGCCAAGAACGCCGACGACGATCCGGGTCTCATGGCCTTCCATGAGGCAGATCAACGCTTGTTCGTTGAGGTCCGCGCCAACAAGCGCGCCGTCCATGACCGCGTCGACGCCAAGCAGGGTCGACGGCAAACCGAGTTCGGTCATCACCCGCCGCGTCGTGGTGCCGGGCCCCACCAGGTAAAGGCAACCTGTTTGCATCTGGCGGACGACCTGTCGGGCCACGGCGTCTAGCGCCAGGTTTTCATTGGGGACGGAACCGGCCTTGGCGTTTTGCACCAGGTGCCGCTCATGCGGACTCAGTGCATAGCCATACAGGCGCGCCGACGTCTGATCGCTGCGCATGGCTGCCTCATCGATGTCCATGACCTCGGCCTCGCGAAAGCGCACCTTGGACTCGCCGGCAATAACGCGTGCCGCGAGGCTCCCAGCGTTCTGCGGATTGGTCGCGAAGACGGCGGAATACATTTTCACGCCCGTCGGGATGCCGAGGATGGGTACTCGATCGCCGACCATTTCCAGCACGTCACGCGCGGTCCCATCGCCCCCGGCGAAAAGCAGCAGATCGACGCAGGCGTCTGCCATGACGAGGGCCGCCTTGCGAGTGTCTTCGGGGCGGCTCGATCCAGAGGATGGTCGGTATACGACGACAGGGTCGAGACCGGCGGCGCGAGCGACGTCTTCGCCCAGGTCCCCGGCGCCGGTTATCAATCGAAATGGCGTAGCCGAAGCCGAAGCCGCCAGACGCTTGAGCGCGAGAGTGGCCCGTTCGCTTGAGACCGGCGCGCGCCACGGCGTATCGCTCCTGCAGAACTTCAGGACCATCGGTGCCCTTCAAGCCCACACGCCCGCCCATGCCGGCGACAGGGTTGACAATCAGCCCGATGGTTTTGCCCTGGCTGGCGCCAAGGCGTGAGATATCGGAGTCGCGCTGCTCACCCATTGCTCGGTATCCTGTGCTGAGAGACGGCGTTTCAGAGCCAGAGCAGCACACTGCCCAGAGACATTGCATACGCCGCGTATGTCAGTCACAATACGACATACGCAGCGTATGTCAACTCACATACGTCGCGAATGTTAATTTTTTGATAAGGAAGAGGATCGATGGCGCAGAAGCGTGCGGACATGATTACCGAGACCCGCGGCAAGCTGATCAAGGCGGCGCGGGACGCATTCGCTGCGAAGGGCTATGCAGACAGTTCGATGGATGATCTGACCGCTAAAGCCGGGCTGACCCGTGGCGCGTTGTACCATCACTTCGGTGACAAGAAAGGTCTGTTACAGGCTGTCATCGCACAGATCGATGAAGAGATGTTGGCGCGACTGTCGGTCATCATCGCCGAGGCGAGCACGACCTGGGACGGCTTTATCGATGAATCCATCGCTTACATCAAGATGTCCCTGGAGCCGGAAATCCAGCGCATTGTGTTCCTCGACGGCCCGTCGGTGCTGGGCGACCCATCACAATGGCCAAGCCAGAATGCCTGTATCCGCAGCACTCAGCGCAGCATCCAGAAGCTGATCGATGAAGGCACGATCCGCGCGGTCAACACCGAAGCGACGGCACGCCTGATCATGGGCGCCCTGCTCGGTGCTTCCTTATGGATTGCCAATGCCGAGGATCCGCAAACGGCCTCCGAGCATGTAGCCGAAAGCTTCCTTGCATTGGCTTGCGGATTGCTGCTGGAGAACAAAACGGCGCGCGACGAGATCATCCGGCATTCAACCGGGCCGTGAAATACCGTGATGCCGCAGCTTGCGATAGAGCGTATTGCGGCTGATCCCCAGGCGGGCGGCAACATGGGCGATATGCCAGTGTTCCGCCTCAATCACGTCAGCCAGCGTCTGCCGCTCGGATACGCCAAGCGGATTCTCGGCCTGCGCGGCTGTCACTGGCGCTGCCGGCAGCAACTCCGCCAGGTCATCCAGAGTGACACGCCCCTCCAACGCCAACGCTACCAGTGTGCGCAGACACGTCCGCAGCTGCCGGACATTGCCTGGCCAAGGCTGCGCCAGCAAGCGCTCTCTGACGCCCGCCTCCAGCCGAACCCTGGTCCCTGCTGCCTCCTCGCGCAGCAACAGGTCGAGCAAACGGCCCTTGTCTGAACGCTCACGCAGCGGCGGGAGTTGCACGGCGAACCCGGCAATGCGATAGAACAGATCTTCGCGAAAGCGCCCTTCGGCCACACAGGCGGGCAGATCCTGGTGGCTGGCGCTGATAAGGCGTACGTCGAGCGGACGGGCCGTCGCGCCGCCTAACGGCACCACCTCACGTTCCTCCAGCACACGCAGCAGGCGAGTCTGTAACGCCAGTGGCATATCGGCGATCTCATCGAGAAATAGAATGCCGCCATGGGCCTGCTCCAGCTTGCCGATCATCCCGTCCTTGCGTGCGCCGGTGAAGCTGCCGCCGCGATAGCCGAACAGCTCGCTCTCGATCAGCGTTTCTGGAATGGCCGCGCAATTGATCGCCACAAACGGCTGGCTCGCTCGGGAGCTGGCGCGATGCAGCGCCGCCGCAAAAGCTTCTTTGCCGGTACCGGTTTCGCCCTGTAAAAACACCGGAACGTCACGCTCCAGAACGCGCAATGCGCGAGCAAAGCCGCGTTGCAGGCGCGGGTCTTCCAGGCACACGTGCACGTCGGTGATTTTGGGGATTGCGGGCGCGACTGAAGGCACCTGGCGCAAGGGTTCTCGCAACTGGCCGTAGAGCAGGCGTCCGTCCACCAGCCGCATTGGCCAACAGACACTCGGCTGAGCGCTGGCCTGACTGATCACTTGATCGATAGGTGTTTCCAGCAGCATCGTCAGGGATTGCCCAACCAACTGGTCACGGCTGAGGCCCAGCAGACTCAGCGCAGCATGATTGACTGAACAGATACGGGCGCTCTCGTCAAAACTGAGCAGACCTTCGCCCAACAGCCCGACGAAGCCGGCCTCCGGGTGGAAGCGCAGCAAGTACCGCTGCGGATCCTGCCCCAGGAAATAACAGCTCTCGATCAAATTGGCTGTCAGGTTGGTCAACGCCATGGCTTTGAAGTGCTGCTGCAGACTTTGTTCCTCTCGCACAGAAGAAAGGTTAAGCACCGCGAGCAACTCTCCGCTCGCATCAAATATCGGGCTGGCCGAACACGTCAAGCCGACGTGCTTGCCACGGAAATGTTGATCACGTCGGATGGTTACATGCTGTCGCTCGACCAGGCAGGTGCCGACACCGTTGGTGCCCTCGCAATCCTCGCTCCATACCGAACCAAGCCACAGTCCGGAACGCTGGAACTCGGCGCGTTCGGATTCGTTGAACACACTGTCGATCGCCACACCGCGGGCATCGGTGAGTAGCACCACGTGGCCGTCACGCCCGAGTTGCTGGTGCAAACTGCTCATCTGCCAGTGCGCCACGGAGATGATGTGTTCCAGTGGCGCGCGGTGATCCTGTAACCGTGGGTGCTCAACTACATTAGGCGCGCGGCGGCTGGCGGGATCGAGCTGATGCTGATCCAGGCAACGGCGCCAGGACCGTGTGATGGCCAGATCGGTCGTATGGCCAGGGCTGGCGAGAGTGCCCTGCACGGCTTGCAGCACTTGTTGTGCATGGGCGTTGATCAAGGCCGGCTTCATGGTTCTTGTTCTCCGCTACGGTCAGGACACGGGGCTGTTCGCAGCTTATATGAAAAACCTGCAAGCAGCGCTCTTTGCGCTGCGTGACACTCTGTCACCCGCCATTCTCGGAATCGTGACACAGATCCGAGTCATAGCCTGAGCAGTACTGCCGCAGCCGCTCTGCAACAGGGCTTTCACGAACATGGCCCGGGCTTTGCTCTAGGGCAAGTTGTGACAAAAACAACAAGAACGGAGAAGCCCCATGAACATCGCTATCGAAACTCCTCTGCAAACGCCAACTGAGCAGCTCGCGGCTTGGGTCGAAAACCTCAACGCGTGTCTCGCCCAACGTGATCTGGACGGCGCACTCGAACTATTTGCCGAAGAGTGTTACTGGCGCGACCTGCTGCTGTTCAGCTGGAACCTGGTGACCTTGGAAGGTAAGCCTGCCATCCGGGACATGCTCGAAACACGCCTGGACCAGACTCGTCCCGAGCAATGGAAAGTGGAAGGCGAGGCGACGCTGAATAACGGTGTGCTCGAAGGTTGGATCAGCCTGGAAACCGACGCGGCGCGAGGTAAAGGCTACGTGCGCCTGAAGGAAGGCCTGTGCTGGACGCTGCTGACGACCATGCGTGAACTCAAAGGTTTTGAAGAACCTAGTGGCCGCCGCAGGCCGATGGGTGCCAGTCATGGTCACGCCCACGCCGACAAACGCAACTGGCTGGAGCGTCGACGCGACGAAGAAGCTTCGCTGGGCATCACCACCCAACCTTACTGCCTGATCGTGGGCGGCGGCCAAGGGGGGTTGGGGCTCGCTGCGCGACTCAAGCGAATGGGCGTGCCAACCCTGATCGTCGACAAGGCCGAGCGTCCGGGCGATCAGTGGCGCGGTCGCTACAAGTCGCTGTGTCTGCACGACCCTGTCTGGTATGACCATATGCCTTACCTGCCCTTCCCCGATCACTGGCCTGTCTTCACCCCAAAGGACCAGATTGGCGACTGGCTGGAAATGTACACCAAAGTCATGGAGCTCAATTATTGGCCGCGTACCGAATGCGTGAGCGCCAGCTTTGACGAGCAAAGTGGCACCTGGAAGGTTGAAGTGCAGCGCGATGGCGAGCGTGTGACTTTACGGCCGACCCAGTTGATCCTCGCCACCGGCATGTCCGGTGTACCCAATGTTCCCGCTTATCCGGGTGCCGAGGGATTCAATGGCCAGCAGCATCATTCCAGTCGCCATCCCGGCGGAGACGCCTGGAGTGGCAAGCGCGCGGTGGTCATCGGTGCGAACAATTCGGCTCACGATATCTGCGCCGACCTGGTGGAGAACGGCGCCGAGGTGACCATGGTGCAACGCTCGAGCACCCACATCGTGCGTTCCGACAGTTTGATGGATCTGGTCTTCGGCGGGCTCTACTCGGAAGACGCGCTGGAGACGGGTTTGACCACGGACAAGGCCGACATGCTGTTCGCCTCGATCCCCTACAAGGTCTTGCCGAGCTTTCATCAACCAGTCTTTGAAGCGATCAAGGAGCGTGACAAGGACTTGTACGGCCGCTTGTCCGAGGCCGGCTTCATGCTCGACTTCGGTGACGACGACTCGGGTCTTTTCATGAAATACGTGCGCCGTGGCTCTGGGTACTACATCGACGTCGGTGCCTCGGAACTGATCGCCAACGGCACGATCAAGCTCAAGAGCGCGCCTGGCCTGGGTGTCGACCGCATCGAAGCCGATGCCGTCGTACTCAACGATGGCAGCCGACTGCCGGCAGATTTGATCGTGTACGCCACGGGCTATGGCTCAATGAATGGTTGGGCGGCGAAGCTGATCTCCCAGGAAGTGGCTGACAAGGTCGGCCGCTGCTGGGGCTTGGGCTCTGGAACCACGAATGACCCTGGCCCCTACGAGGGCGAACTGCGGAACATGTGGAAGCCGACACAGCAGGAAAACCTCTGGTTCCACGGTGGCAACCTGCATCAGTCACGGCATTATTCGCTGTATCTGGCGCTGCAGTTAAAGGCACGCTTCGAAGGCATCGACACATCCGTCTACGGCCTTGCCGAGAGTCACCACACTGGCTGAGTCAATTGGCGCCCAGCCTTGGTTGGGCGCCTCTCCACCCTGCCCCGGAGGCATTCCGGACGAAGTGCTGCAGGCGCTTGG
The DNA here is from genome assembly GCF_002029345.1 of Pseudomonas sp. VI4.1. Classification (NCBI taxonomy): domain Bacteria; kingdom Pseudomonadati; phylum Pseudomonadota; class Gammaproteobacteria; order Pseudomonadales; family Pseudomonadaceae; genus Pseudomonas; species Pseudomonas sp. VI4.1. Next base: position 23,855 of record NZ_MULM01000166.1, on the reverse strand, counting down.
ACGGGATGTCGGCGACACTACGGCGACAAATCACCCCTTCGATCCTGCTAACGGTCTATATCTACGGCTATCTCAACCGCATCAAGGCCGGCGCAGCGAACTTCGCCTACAGGGCAGCGAAGCACTTTATAGATCTCGGAAACCACCTGCATCGTTGCGTCTTCGATCGTGCCCTCATTACGGCATAAAACCCAGCCGTGATCTGCAATCGCTCGCTCGAACGCCTCGGTACAAGCGACCTGTTCTTCCAGGTTATGGATCACCGTACTGCCCAACCCACGAGAGCGTGCCGTGGCCCTCGCCCATGATATTTCAGGGGCGGTGACAACCCCGACATGCAGGTCTGGCACTCGCACGTTTCGATCGATGTTCAACTGCAGGATCTCTGCGAACGGGACTATCCGGCGAAACGCGGCATCAGACGGGTACCAGCGATCGATCAGGATGATGCTGTCCGTTGGCTGTTTAACCAATACGCGCTGGGAAATCCAGGCACGGCTATCAGCAAAGCGCTCACAAACTCTCAACTCCAACGCCCGGCTGGGATTTCTGACGAGTGTGTTGACGAGGGCCATTGTTTCACCCCTAAAGGGATCGCTTTTACTCTCGCAAAGGCGGATCACCTTGTTGTTGTCTGCCCTCAGAACTTTGGTAACGGCCTCCAACAGTGTGGTTTTGCCGGTTCCCTTGGGCCCATCCAGGGAAACAAACAGCGGGCGATTCATTCTTCAAACAACGATTGGCATATGGTTTTACCAAGACTCGATTCGTTCAATAGCATCTTGTTTCCTTAACCAGGAGGGAGGGCTCTTATGAACAGACGATGATGAACATTCTAACCTGAAGGCACGCCCTTCCAGCGATTGCTGGATGCGATATGCCATCCCAGCTCCCCCGTTCTCCATCGGCAGCCGTCAACTCGTGCGTATAATGCGTTTCCTTTCAATCGCTTAAGCTGTCCAATGAAAAAACTGCTTGCCGTATTGGCACTGACCCTCTCGATCATCACCCCCGCTTTTTCAAGCCCTCCATCGACCTTTTCCGAAGCCAAGGTCGTCGCAAAGCAAAAGATCTACCTCGACCAGGCGAACAGTGCCTTTGGCGAGTTGTATTGTGGCTGCAAGTGGACATGGGTAGGTAAGTCGGGTGGCCGGATTGACGCTGAATCCTGCGGCTATCAAACCAGGAAACAACAGAGCCGTGCTGAACGCACTGAGTGGGAACACATCGTTCCTGCCTGGACATTCGGTCATCAACGCCAATGCTGGCAGAACGGTGGTCGAGAGTACTGCGTAGACGATGATCCGGTTTTTCGGGCAATGGAGGCCGACCTGTTCAACCTCTATCCATCCGTTGGCGAGGTGAACGGCGACCGGAGCAATTTCAACTACGGTATGGCTTCCGGCGTGGCGCCGCAGTATGGGCAGTGCAAAACACGAGTCGATTTCGACCAACGATCGGCGGAACCGCGTGACGAGGTCAAGGGGCTGGTCGCCAGGACAACCTTTTACATGTTCGACCGATACGATCTGAACATGTCTCGTCAGCAGCAACAGCTCCTGATGGCCTGGGACAAACAGCACCCCGTTTCGGCTTGGGAGAAAGAGCGTGACCGGCGCATTGCGGCAATCATGGGGTATTCCAACCCGTTCGTAACCGGTGACCGTCGATGGACGCAAGGATACAAGACGGTGGGTGATGGAATGGTTAGCGCCATTCCTGTGAATCCCCCGCGAGCAGCAGCCCCGCCGTCCCTGGTGAGCACAAGCAGAGCAGGTGCGATCATTGGCAATCGGAAAAGCCAGATCTATCACCTTTCAATGGGGTGCCCTGGTTATGCTCAGGTGTCGGCGAAAAACCAGATAGCTTTTGATTCTGAACCTGCAGCCCAGGCGGCGGGGTATCGGAAAGCGGGCAACTGTAAATAGCTGCAGTAGCGTTTCGGGAATCCGCGGAGTGTCCGGCGTCACGCCGAGCCGGGCCTCAGCGGCTCGTGCGCAGATAAGACGGCGCCGACTATCGCAGCCCGGCTCATCACTAATGCGACGAGACATAGCTTGATGGCGTGGACGATGCAGGCAACGCATAGGTCGCCTTCATCCATTCGACCTCGGATGGTGAAGTGGCCCTGAATTGGGCGCTGGAAGGCTACTCATGGCAATGAGCGCCTATCGATCGAGTTGCACCTCCGGTTCGCAATGGACGATTTGCAGCCGTTCCATGTTGCGCCGCTGGCACTCATACTCCGCCTCTGCTCGGGTCTGATAGGTGGTCTGCAGCCGCAGCTTTTTCTCATTGTCGTAGAGGTTAAAACCTACGCTCGCGTTTTTACAGTAAGAGCGCGTTCCGTTTCGCATGGATTCCGTATCCGTGGGCAATGCAGGAACAACACCGAATCTCAAGGCCATCTTCACGTCCTCTTCGAACTCACCGTCGAGTTACTCTAACTACTAACTAATAACTATTAGCGGCTACGGGCAACTACAGCAAGTAATGTCCCTGCTGATCCGATGAATAGCTCGAGCTTGCGCATATGGCCTCGACGGCACATGAAAAACTCAGATGCGAAAATAGCTGTTCTTGTACCCGGCTTGCCTTGACGACCCTATGAATGGCGGTTAGCACGTACCTGAATGCCCATCATCGGAAGGGCTCGACACCCGGATCTCAATATTGGCCGGCAATATCGAAATCAAGCCCCGAAAGATTCGGGGCTTGATAGGGTCAGACGGCATCAGGATTTGCGTCCTCCACCGTCGCTCATCCCACCATCCTTGCGTCCCATTTCAGAGGAATTATCGCGGTCATCGGCGAGATTGCCGCCGCTCCCGCTTCCTTTCCCACCGCTGGACGATTGGTCAGCCTTGTTGGACTGTTGTCCGCCGGAAGCCTGGCCACCTTTTTGGCCTGGTTTGGACATGTTTTCTTTATCGTCGGCAAATTCCCCTCCGCGATTCGTACCCTGCCCGCCTCCGGACATGCGATCGCTATCGCGCGATTGTTGTCCGCCGGAAGCCTGACCACCTTTCTGGCCTGCTTCAGACGCGCGTTGTGGATCGTTGGCAAAATTTCCGCCAGAGGCTTCTCCACCTTTCTTACCGGCTTCGGAAGCCTTGTCTGGGTCATTGGAAAAATTGCCTGGATTTTTGTTTCCTGTATTGGCCATTTTCGTTCACCTCTACATCGTTGGCACGAGCATGGGCTCGTCTAGTTCGGAGGACGCACAAAACAGAAAGTTTGAACGGAAATATTGGACTCGCGACGAGTGGATTCGGGCATTTGGTTCCATTGCAAATGCGCGCATTCGATGGACGGCGGGAGCGTCATGGAGAGGCTGCTTACGTCGGATTTCGGATCAAATGATCGATGTTTTACTACACTGAATAACTCGTAGAGTCCTCCATGCATCACACCCAGGAGGTCAATCGATGACTGAACACATCGTGCATTTCCATTGCCAGATCGATCAGGGAACGACCGAGCGCTTCCGGGACTGTTGCCTGGAAGCCATCGATCAAGGCGCCACCTCCTTGCTCCTCAATCTGTCTACAAGCGGGGGTAGCACTAACTTTGGCTTCACCCTCTACACGTTCCTGAAGTCATTGCCGGTACCGCTATGCGCGATCAACGCGGGCAACATCGAGTCCATGGGCATCATCATGTTTTTGGCGGCAGGCCGACGTATCACCTCGCCCCACTCACGCTTCCTGATTCACCCGATGAATTGGTACTTCAGCCAAAAATCAGTCGACCATCAGCGCCTGCGTGAATACCTGTCGAGCCTGGACAACGACCTCGCGCGTTACGTGCAGATTTTCACACTCGAAACAGCTGACGCAGAGACCAAGCTCGATATTTTTCATTGCCTTTCAGCGGAGGAAAAAGTCATCGCAGCACATGAGTCTCTGGCTTATGGCATTGCTCATGAGATGAAGCAGATGATGTTTGCAGATGATGTCAAACATTGGAAAGTCAGCGGAGGATGAACCGAGCCCATTTCGTTCCTGACTCAGAGGACGTGTCGAACCGCTCCGCTAAATGTTCATATAAAAACGATTTGAAGAAAGGAGAAGCCAACGTGAGCACCTTGAAACTTCACCCTGCACTGGACAATGGTCTCCAACCCGCTGCCGCGAACTTCACCGGTGGCACCCTGCAATGCCTGTGTGCGACCGACAAGGTCGAGGTCAGGATCGACGCACAAACCCTGCATAACCATGCGTGCGGCTGCAGTAAATGCTGGAAACCGCAAAACGCGATATTCTCCGTCGTTGCCGTCGTCCCTCGGGATAAGGTCAGCGTCACGGCCCACGGTGAAAAACTGCAAATCGTCGACGAAGCCGCCACCATCCAGCGCCACGCCTGCAAGCAGTGCCATGCCCATCTCTTCGGGCGCATCGAGAACAAGGACCATGCGTTTTATGGCCTGGACTTCGTCCACACCGAGCTCTCTCCCCAAAGCGGATGGGCGGCGCCGGGCTTCGCGGCGTTCGTGTCCTCCATCATCGAGACCGGCACGCCGCCAGCGCAAATGAAGGCGATCCGTGAACGCCTGCGCTCGATCGGCCTGGAGCCCTATGACTGCCTGTCGCCGGACTTGATGGATGCTCTGGCGACCCATGTCGCGAAACAGAAAGGCCTGCTCCCCTCCTCCTGACGGGCAGATAAAAAAGCCCCGCAACCGAATGCGGTGCGGGGCAAGGATGGGTTGGTTGCGGCCAACCAAAGGAGCTCTATGCAAAGCCTTTACGTTGCGGGCTCAGATGCAATCCTGGGCGGCACGTTCGAAACTTGAAGGCAGGAAGTTCGTGGCCAGCAAATGCCGCTCGTAGATGAACACCTTGCCGCCGTTCCCGGCCTTGTAGGCTTCCAGCACGTTGTCCGCGGAAATTTTGCTCGGCACCACGATCCGGTAGCTGCGCGGGGTCTGCGAGACAGTCGGGTTCAACGCACTGCCCTGCAATTTCGGTACGACGCAGTCGGCGTATTGGGCGGGCGTCTTGCTGGTCTGCAAGGTCAGTGTCGGATCGTTCGGCGCGGAGGCACAACCGGCAAGCAACACAGAGGCAAACGCCATGGCAGGTACGATTAAAGGGCGCATCGGTCTCATCCTGAAAAAAAGGTTCGGTTCATCCCGCAACGGAACTGCATCATTCGATGGCCGCGATTCTCCAACTATTACCGACAAAGCAGAACTTGTGTTTCGTAATGGTCACTATCACTTCCAGCAATAGTTGCGCGCCGTGCAGACGGCGTGCGCAAAAATCGCGAACAAGGAGCCTGAAATGATTGTGTGCGAGATAGAGAAAACCCTATCTCGCCACACGGGTGTCGGCGCCACCCACTTTCAGCCCTGGGCTTTGCTCATTTTGGTGAACAGTTCGGTCGGCACTTTCTTGCCGTTGCTGGTGAACTGGTTGGTGCGGAATTTGTAGACCTCGCCTTCGGAGAGGAAACCGTCGTTGTTGGTGTCCATCGCCTTGAATTCCCCGGCGCCCTGGGGGGCCACGGTCAGCAACTCTTTCAGGGACACGCGGCCGTCGTCGTCGGTGTCGGTACGGGCGAAGGACGCGTCGCCGCATTTGCCTTCACCGCACTTGCCTTCGCCGGCCTTGGTGACCTTGGCCCCGGTTTCGCTGGCGCCGCACTTGCCTTCGCCACACTTGCCTTCACTGGTCTTTTCCGCCGCGGCGAGTTGGTAGCCTTGGGGCAGTGCGTCAGCGGCGAAGACGGACGATGCGAGGTTCATGCTGCCGACCAGTGCGACAGCGATCAGGCCGATACGGGATTTGTTCGAGATAGAGGACATGGATATTTCTCCGGATACTGTGTGCGGTGAGGCCGCTCAGGGTCATGCCGCCAGGGCGATAAGCCGTGGTGCGAGGTGCGTTTGCTTTCTCGCTGAGGCCAGGCTATTTGACTGCCGCCATGTATCCCGGATGTATCCGGATCGAGGGGCATTTGTACGCCAGCATCCGTACAGGGGGTTCAGATACACAGCGATACACATGTCCCGCTCTTTTTAACCTGGTGGCCTGAGCGACTTCTCGATCCGATGCAACTTTCATCGCGATACCCTGCTGGCATTGGCCGAAATGCTCGCATCCGCAGGCCTTGAACGGCTCGCAATCAACCGCCGAGCATTTGTGGCCGCTACGCTGTCCTGACCTTCAATCGAACCCCTCCCGACCAGATAGGTCTGTTCCTGTATACCTTCTTTGGAATTAGACCCTATGTCTGTGCAACAGAGCCTTGTCGTAGTCGCACGAAGTGGTTATGCCGCTCGAGGCGCTCTTTATCTGATCATAGGTATTTTCGCTCTGCTGGCGGCTATCGACTCGACCAAACCAAAGGATAGTCACAGGAGCCTGGAAGCGTTGCTCAGCCAGCCGTTCGGCTACGTTTTGGTCGGACTGGTGGTGGCTGGTCTGCTCGCCTTCGCCGCTTGGCGAGTGTTGCAGGCAACACGCGACGTTGATCATCACGGTAACGAAATGAAGGGGTTGGTCATCCGTGCAGGTTTGTTGGCGGGTGGTGTAGTCAACGGCGCGCTGGCGTTTTTTGCCTTGGGCCTGCTCATTAGCGGTATCAGAAGCTCGGGCAATTCCGGAGGTGGGCAAACCAAGGATTTACTCGCGTTTCTGTTGTCCTGGGAACACTCGAATTTACTGGTGTACCTGGTCGCACTCGTACCACTTGGCGTCGGCATTGCTCACATCATCAAGGGCTGGAAGGCGACATTCGAGCAATATTTCGAAGCTGACGAAGATGTTATGCGGTACGTCCGACCGGTGTCTCAATTCGGCCTGATCGCCCGTGGCGTCGTCTTTATCCAGATTGCTCTGCTGCTGATGATCAGCGGCTCGAAATACAAAGCCATGGATCCGCCGGGCATGAAGGAGGCTCTCGATGCTCTCCAGAACCTGCCGGCGGGAGGTTTGATTTTAATGGTGATGGCCTTGGGGATGATCGCCTTTTCGGTCTACAGCTTTTCCGAAGCTGCTTGGCGCAAGATCAACATGGATGTACCTGGAGTATCGAGCTCCAGGAAATGACGACGGCGAGGACTGCAGGTCGTCCGAGAAGACAGAAACACGCCATTCGCCGTAGCAAATCCCGTTCGGACAAGTGCCTCTTCACCGGCGAAATCGGGTTGGAACTTTCAAGCGCCGCTGACTCCATACAAGCAGCCTCAAAAAAATTGGATGATCGACTCTGCGCATTGCGGCACAGCTTCGCAGTGGCAATTCGGTAATCCATAACCCGCGTCATGCTTGATCCGAAGCTGCCCTCCCGCCAGCTTCTTCGATACACAAATAATTCACATTGCCAGGGCATCATGGCCAGGGTCGATCACCAGTACGGTGCGTTTCGACATTTGATGCCTGCTAATAGCGCATTTTAACTACCTTTTTCTGGTGGTCGAAATGAGGCCCTGAAGAATAAAAAAGATCAAGCCAAAGGGTGCTGCAATGAATGACACGGGAAAGTCCCCTCAACGCATAACCAGTCTCAACCTGGATCTCAAACCCTCCAATAACGTCCGGGCATCGATTTTGCTTGAGCGGTCATGGGCGTCTGATTGAACAGAGGATTGGATCGTTATGTATAAAATTACTACAGGCTATGCCCGCGTGCTGGTGAATACACTGTCGGAGCAAGGATTGGATGTCGACCGCCTGTGCCAAGAGGCTGGGTTTGATCTAAAGCTCACAGCCATACCGGGATCCTTCTGCGAGCGAAGCACTCTCTACCGCCTATGGGATCTGGCAGCTCAGGCCTCCGGCGATCCCAACATTGGTTTGAAGTCCGCCAAAAACTTTCATCCGGACGTTTTTCAGGTCGTCGGCTACACCATGATGTCCAGTTCGCACCTGAAACAGGCATTCGAACGACTGGTTCATTTCAACCCATTGATCGGTACGGGTTTCACCCTGTTTGTTGTCCAGGAACAACAGCATTACCGCCTGGTTACGCTCGATCACCATCAGCGCGGCTCGTTCAAGCCCCGACAGTACTCCGATGCCAGCCTTGGAACGCTGCTGGGTGCCTATCGCTGGCTGAGCGGTGGCACATCGCTGAGACCGCTGAGTGTGGAATTCAGCTATCCCCAACCGGAAGACATCCACGAGCATCAACAGCTGTTTGGCTGTGAGCTGCAGTTCGGGGCGGCCTATGACAGCATCCTGTTGGATGGTGAGGAGCTGCTGCGTCCGTTGAGCACAGCCAACGAAGGGTTGGCCAAGCTCCATTACAGCTATGCCAATGCTCAGCTTGACCTGTTGAATGACTCCACCATGGTCTGCAGGATTCGTGCGCTGATCACCAAACGCCTGAGTCAGGCGCAAAGCCAGGTACCCTGCGATATGGAATCGATTGCGGCCGCGCTGAGCATCAGCAAGCGAACACTGCAACGGGCACTGGAGAAGGCAGGCACGCAGTTCACGGATATCCTGAACCATGTGCGTCAGCAGTTAGCCGACTTCTACCTGCGTCATTCCCATTTCAATGTGCAGCATGTGACTCACCTGCTCGGCTTTCATGACCACAGCAGTTTCCACAAGGCTTGCCTGCGCTGGTTCGGCATGACGCCCGGTGAGTATCGAGTGATTCAATCATCGCAAGAAGCCAAGGAAACCAGGATTTTGCGAGTCCGCTAGGGATTGAGGCGGCCTCTCAGTCATTTGAGGCGCGAGGGATCAGATCAATCTCGTATGAAGGTGCATTGAACACGTAGCCCTTAAATCGATTGGCTATTGAGTTAGAAAAATTCGTTTCTACAAGCCCGGGAGAAGTGACTAGCCTTTGCACTCTCGGCCTGAGCCGTTTCCACGACCCTCGATACGGTTCAAGGTCCTATCCGCTTGACTGGAGGGACCGATGGAGCCTGCTGAACACCCGTCCGATAGCACGGGCCGCCCCCCCAATCGCGGCTTGACGCCCGAGATCGTCGCGCCCAAAGGCGGCGGTGCCCTCAGCGGGATGGGCGAGAAGTTTGCCGCGGACCCCGTCACCGGGACGGGCTCGATGTCGGTGCCTATTGCTACGTCTCCCGGGCGCAGCGGATTCGGTCCCCAGCTGTCCATCAACTACAACTCCGGCGCAGCAAACGGGCCCTTCGGTTTCGGCTGGAACCTGTCGCTTCCCGTTGTCTCGCGTAAAACGGAAAAGGGCTTGCCGCAGTATGGGGCGGCGCAAGAGCCCGACATCTTCATGCTCTCGGGTGCCGAAGACCTGGTGCCGGTGCTGCTGCGCGTCGACAACGACTGGGTCCGCGAAGTCCTGCCGCCGCGCACCGTGTATGGACAGCCGTACAGCATCCAGCGGTATCGACCGCGCGTCGAAGGGTTGTTCGCGCGCATCGAACGCTGGGTGAACACCGCCGACGCGGCGGACACGTTCTGGCGGTCGATCTCCAAAGACAATGTCACGACCTGGTATGGCCGGACTGCGCAGAGTCGGATTGCGGATCCCCTGGACCCCCGGCGGATTTTCAGCTGGTTGATTTGCGAAAGCCATGACGACAAGGGCAACGCCGTGTTCTACGACTACAAGCCGGAGGACTCGGCGGGCGTCGACCTGTCCCAGGTCTCGGAGCGCAATCGCAGTGACTTGACGCGATCGGCCCAGCGTTACGTCAAGCGCATCCGTTACGGCAATCGCGTGCCTTACTTGCCGGACCTGACTGCCACCGCACCGCCGCCGCCACCCGTCGACTGGTGCTTCGAGGTGGTATTCGACTATGGCGAGCACGACCTGCTGGCCCCGGTCCCCCAGGAAACCTCACAGGCATGGGCCTGCCGGCCCGATCCATTCTCGAACTATCGTGCATGCTTCGAGATCCGCACCTATCGCCTGTGCCGGCGAGTGCTGATGTTTCATCATTTCGCCGGGGAATCGAACGTCGGCCGCGATTGCCTGGTGCGCGCCACCCACCTGGAACACGCATCCGCCCCACCCGTCGATACCACGCAGCCTTTTTACGCTTTTTTGCGCGCCGTCACCCAGACGGGCTACGTTCGCGATGGCGCCGGCTACCGCGCGAGTTCGCTGCCCCCGCTCGAGTTCGACTATACCCAGGCTGACATCGACGAGTCCGTGCGCGACCTCGACGCTGTCAGTGTGCGCAACCTGCCGAGCGGGCTCAGCGACGCCCGCTATCGCTGGGTGGATCTGGAGAGCGAAGGCGTTCCCGGTATCCTGACCGAACAGGGCGGCAGTTGGTATTACAAGTCGAACCTGAGCCCGGCCAACCGGCAGGTCGTCGCCGGCACCGAGGTCTCCGTGCCGCGTTTCGGGCCGATGCAGCGCGTAGCGCGGCAACCCTCGCCGGCTTCCTTGCACAGCGACCGCGTGCATCTGCTGAATCTGTCGGGTGCCGGCGATCTCGCTGTGGTGGCATTCGACGGCCCCTCCCCCGGCTTTTTCGAGCGCACCGAGGAGCAGGACTGGCACCGCTTCAAGCGGTTCCGGTCGATCCCTGTCCTCGACTGGGGAAACCCGAACCTCAGGTTCATCGATCTGACCGGCGACGGATTCCCCGATCTGCTCATCAGCGAGGACCACGCGTTCTGCTGGCATGCCTCCTTGTCAGTCGATGGTTTCGCGACCGCGCAGCACCGGCCCCAGTCACTGGATCAGGAAGCAGGACCGCAACTGGTGTTCGCTGATGGCAGCGAGTCGATCTTTCTCGCCGATATGTCCGGGGATGGCCTGACCGACCTCGTGCGCATTCGCAACGGCGCGGTCTGCTACTGGCCCAACCTTGGTTATGGCCGCTTCGGCGCCAAGGTCACCATGGCGCAGTCGCCCCGCTTCGATCACGCCGACCTGTTCGACGGCAACCGCCTGCGCCTCGCCGACATCGATGGGTCCGGCACCACGGACATCCTTTATTTCACGAGTCACGCGATCGATGTTTATTTCAATCAATCCGGCAATGCCTGGGGGAGTCGCCGCCGCCTCGCACATTTCCCGGCTGTCGAATCGGTATCGTCGGCCACGGTGCTGGACCTGCTCGGCAACGGCACGGCCTGTCTGCTCTGGTCTTCCCCCTTGACCACGAGCGCATCGCGCCCGATGCGCTACATCGACTTGATGGGCGGCCAGAAACCCCACCTGTTGGTGCGCTCGCGCAACAACCTGGGCGCCGAAACTGCCGTCCGGTACGCGCCCTCGACCCGGTTCTACGTAGCCGACAAACTGGCGGGCACCCCCTGGCTGACCCGGCTGCCGTTTCCGGTGCATGTGATCGAACGCGTGGAAACCTATGACTACATCAGCCGCAATCGCTTCGTCACCCGCTACGCCTACCACCACGGCTATTTCGACGGAGTGGAGCGCGAATTTCGCGGTTTCGGCCGCGTCGATCAGTGGGACACCGAAGAGATCAGCGCCGTCTCCCAAGGCGGCGCGTTTCCAGGGGCGAACAACCAGGATCCGGCCTATTCGGTGCCGCCGGTGCACACCAGGACGTGGTTCCACACGGGGGGCTATTTCGGCGAGTCGAGCGTCTCCAGGCAGTTCGCGCAGGAGTATTACGACGAAGGCGACGACAGCAGCTTGATCGCGGGGTTAAGCGACGCAGAACAGCAAAGCCTGCTGCTCGACGACACGCTGTTGCCCGACACCGTGCTGCTTGCCGATGGCAGTCGCCTGTCATGGAACGGCTCAGCCGATGAAATGCGCGAGGCCTGTCGCGCATTGCGCGGTTCGATTCTGCGCCAGGAAATCTACGCGCTCGACGGCTCTGACGCCGCCGACCGCCCTTACAGCGTCAGCGAACGCAACTACAGGATCGAAGTCCTGCAACCACGGGGCGCAAACCCCTACTCGGTGTTTTTCGCGTTCACCTGCGAGGCGATTGACTTCCATTACGAGCGCAAGCTGTACAAAGTCCTCGGCAACCAGCTGGTGGATCAGGCTGCACCGCCGCCCGGCGCCAAGGATGCCGCCGACCCGCGGGTGTCTCACGCACTGACGCTCAAGATCGATCCCTTCGGCAACGTGCTGCAATCGGCGGCGGTCGCCTACGGGCGCCGTTATCTTGATCCCACCCTGACGCCGGACGATCAACGCAAACAAACAGCCCCGCTCTGCACCTATGCGCAGGCTTCCTACACCAACGCGGTCCTCGCCGAAGACGCGTACCGAGCGCCGTTACCAGCGCAATCGAGCAGCTACGAATTTATCCAGCTCCCGCCATCGAGTGCGCCGCCCGGCATTACACCGCTGCTGGGGTTCACGCAATTGGCCAGTGCCATTCAAACCGCGGCGGACGGCGCCCACGACATTGCCTTCGAAGACCTGAATCCCTCGGGTCTCCAGGCAGGGCAAACGTATCGGCGATTGATTGCGCGGGCGAGCACCTGCTATCGGCCCGACGATATGGGCGCTGCGGCCGCCAACGCCAATGCCCTCCTCCCGCCTGGCACGCTGGAGGCGCTGGCGCTGCCAGGCGTCCAGTATCAACTCGTATTCACCCCGGGCCTGGTTTCACAGGTCTATCGGCGGGACGGCGCTGCGCTGCTGCCCGTGCCTGCCGACGTGCTTGCCAGCGTCGCCGCGGATGGCGGTGGTTATGTCGACTTGAATGGCGACGGCCATTGGTGGCAGCCCTCCAGCCGGGTTTTTTACTCGCCCAGCGCCACCACGCCTGCCGCCGAAAAAACCGCGCGCTCGAGCATTTCCTATCTGCCGCGCCGCGCCGTGGATCCCTACGGCAATGGCGCGACGGCCACCTTCGACGTGCACGATCTGGTCCCGGTGCAGACCACCGATGCGCTCGGCAACTCGACGACGGCCCGCCACGACTACCGCGTGCTGTTGCCGGTACTCGTCACCGATCCCAACGGCAATCGCAGCGCGGCTGCCTTCGACGCGCTCGGCTTTGTGGCGGGGACCGCCATCATGGGTAAAGCCACCGAAAGCCTGGGGGATTCACTCACCGGCTTTGCCGCCGGCCTGACACCTGCCGAGATCGATGGTTTTTTCACGGCCGATGATCCCCACGACCTGGCCGGCGCGCTGCTGGGCACGGCGACGATGCGCATCGTCTACGACCCGCTGCGCTTCTTCAATTCGCGTCAGGCCTCCCCGGGCGATCCAGCGCAGTGGTTACCGGCCTTTGCCGCCACTATCGTGCGCGAGACGCATGTCAGCGACCTTGCACAGGGTCAGACGAGCAAGACCCACCTTGCTTTCGGGTACTGCGACGGCTTCGGCCGAACCGTGCAGAAGAAAGTCCAGGCCGAACCGGGGCCGGCCGTCGCGGACGGCCCGGTCATCGATCCGCGTTGGGTCGGCAGCGGCTGGACCATCTGCAACAACAAGGGCAAGCCTGTGCGGCAATACGAGCCGTTCTTCAGCCAGTTGCCCGCGAAGGGGCACCAGTTCGAATTCGGCGTACAGGCGGGCGTCAGCGCGATTCTGATCTATGACCCGTTAGGCCGTGTAGTCGCCACGCACCATCCCAATCAGACCTACGAGAAGCTCGTGTTCGATGCATGGCATCAGCACTCCTGGGACGCAAACGACACCGTGCTGGTGAACGATCCTGCTGCCGATGTGGACGTGGGCGGCTACCTCGGTTTGCTGCCCGCCAGTGATCTGTCACCGACCTGGTATGCACAACGCATCAACGCCAATCTCGGCCCGCAGGAGCAGGATGCCGCGGTCAAAGCAGCCGCCCACGCCAACACGCCCGGTGTAACCCACCTGGATGCGCTGGGGCGCCCGTTCCTGACCATCGCCGACAACGGCGCCGCCGGCCGCTACGCGACCCGCGTCGAACTCGACATCCAGGGCCTGCTGCGCGCCGTCAGCGATGCGCTCGACCGCAAGGTCATGGTGTACGACTATCACATGCTGGGCGGCAGTATTCATAAGTCCGGCATGGAAGCCGGGCAACGCTGGAACCTGGACGATGTCACCGGGAAAACCATCCGCGCCTGGGATTCCAGAGGCCACAATCACCGCAACGAATACGATGCACTGCGCAGGCTGACCGGCTTGTTCGTGCAGGGCACCGACACCGTGAATTCCGATCCCCGGACCCTGACCGAAGTGCAGTACCACCAGATCGTTTACGGTGAAGGACAGCCAGACGATGCGATGCTCAATCTTCGCACCCGTGCCTATTCGACCAGCGACACGGCCGGTGTCGTCACCCACCTGGCGCTCGACCCGGTTACCGGGCTGCCACAAGCCTACGACTTCAAGGGCAATGCGCTGGGGGTCCAGCGGCAATTCATCGAGGACCATCAGCTATTACCGAACTGGTCTGCAGCGCCAGTGCTTGGCAGCACCTTCATCGGCACTACTCAATACGATGCGCTCAACCGTCCGACCGCGGCCACCACGCCCGATGGAAGCACCACGCGTACCACCTACAACACTGCCAATATGTTGGAGACCGTCAGCATCAATCTGGCGGGCGCGGCGGCGCAAACGCCCTTTATCACCAACATCGATTACGACGCCCAAGGCCGTCGCACGCTGATCGACTATGGCAACGGCGCCAGGACTCGGTACGCCTACGACCCCTACACCGCCCGTTTGACGCGGGTGCTCACCCGACGCAACCCGGCCGGCTTTCCCGACGATTGTCCGGCGCCACAGGACACGGACTGGCCCGGATGCCAGATCCAGAACCTCCTCTACACCTACGATCCGGTGGGCAACGTCACCGCCGTTCGCGACACCGCGCAGCAGACCATTTTCTTCCGCAACCAGCGCGTGGAACCGAGCAATGACTATACCTACGACGCCCTCTATCGCTTGACGCAAGCCAGCGGCCGCGAGCTCCTTGGACTGGGCGCCAACGACATCCCGCTGGCACCGGCCGCGAGTTCATACAACGACGCGTCTCGCGTTCGCTTGCCCAGCCCCCATAACGGCAAAGCCATGGGGACATACACCGAACACTACGACTATGACCCCGCCGGCAACTTCCTCAAGTTGATCCATCAGGGCAGCCAGCCGATCCATGCGGGATGGACGCGTACTTATCTCTACAACGAAGCCAGTGCGCTGGAACCGGGAAAGGTCGGCAATCGCCTGTCCTCCACGCTTGTCACCGGAACCCAGGGCCTGACCGAGGGGTACGGGTACGACCTTCACGGCAACATGACGTCGATGCCGCAATTGCAGGCGATGCAGTGGAATTTCCATGACGAGTTGTCCATGTCGCAGCGCCAGGCGGTGAATGCCGACGATGCCGATGGCGCGCTGCACCAAGGCGAGCGCACGTACTACGTGTACGACGGGACCGGCCAACGGGCCCGCAAGATTACCGAGTCGCCGGCTGGCATCAAGCGCAAGGAGCGGTTCTACCTGGACGGCTTCGAAGTGTATGTGGAGTACGACAACGCGGGCGCCCTCACCCTGCAACGCGAAACGCTGCACGTGGCCGATGACCGGCAACGCATCGCGCAGGTAGAGACGCGGACCCAGGGCAACGATGGCTCTCCCGCGCGGTTGGTGCGTTATCAGTTCAGCAATCACCTGGGTTCGGCGGTGCTGGAACTGGACGATGCGGCCCAGGTGATCTCCTACGAAGAATTTTGTCCCTATGGCAACACTTCGTACCAGGCCGGACGCAGCGCGGTGGAAGTCAGCCGCAAGCGCTATCGCTTCACCCGGATGGAGCGCGATGAGGAAAGCGGGCTGAGCTACCACGGGGCCAGGTACTACGCGGCCTGGCTGGGTCGATGGACGAGCTGCGATCCAACCGGATTGCAAGGCGGCCTCAACTTGTACGAATACGTCATGTCCTGCCCCACTGGCCTGACCGATCCGGCCGGGACTGATGGCCGCCCAAGTGACGAGGACATCGCAAAGATCGAGGCTCGTGCAAAAGAAATCCGAGACATGCTGACCCCGGACCTGCCTCGCTGGAACTCCGAGGGCCCGCCGATTACGCCGACGCAGAGGGGGAAGATCCAGGGTCGGATCGACATGCTGCGCACCCTCATACCCAAGCTGAACGACGCCGGCGACACCCTCGACGCCTCCATCATCGTGCACATGATCGCCGACATGCTTCTCGAGATGAAGTTGGGAGAGAAACAATGGAATGCCCTCTCGGACGCGAATAAACGTTACTGGGGCATGAAACTCGACCACCCGGAATGGGCGGTCAAGCCCAACGCCTTGAACATGATGACCGGTGCGATCATGACCGAAAGCATGAGCACCGACGTGCAGGTTTTCCAGGGTATTGCCATGGGCTTCCTGACGATGTCGGCCATGCCCGCCAAACCCAAGGCCCCCGTGCCCGGCGCGAATGATGTCAGGGGACCGCACAATTACCTTGCGGTCAAAAACGGCCCGCTTTATCTGGCGGACTCCGAAGGCGTCCTGGCGAACCTGACCAACAATCGCTGGTACTCGAGGTGGATACGCGGGGGGACTCAACTCATCCTGAGCCGAGGCCCAGTGACCCAGGGCGGCCTGTTGAATGCGATACGCCGTTTCGGCCGCACGGGGCGAAGGCTGACGATTCTGTCGGGCCCCCATGGCGACGAGACAGGGCGAATGTTGACGCAGACCGCCGATGATCTTGATCCCAATATTGGAGGACAGCGGCATTTCCTGAACGCGGACATCAATGTCATCGGCCGCAACGGACATGCGCCCGGCGTGCGCGTGCTCAATGCCGAGCTGTTGTCGGACATGCAGCTCAAGACCGTCCTGACCTCTGGCGATGACGTGTATGCAGCGTGGTGCCACAGCGGTGTTTGTGCCCAACTCAGTCGTGCTTTTGATCGACTCTCGCAATAGACAGTTTGATTCACGGAGGATGCTCCATGCCTATCGAACTCACACCAGGCGCTGCCGGCGACGGCCAGGGCAGCGTCCAGGGAACCTTCGTCGACGCGGACGGCGCCCCCATCGCCGGTGCGCGCATCTCCTTGTTGGCGCAGCGGGTACGCGATCGATCGGAACTCGCCTCGGCGGCCACGGATGAGTCGGGCGGGTTCCTGTTGACCTATCGGCGCACCAAAGCCGTCAACCTGATCGTGCAAGCCCTCGACGCCGACGGCAAGGTCATCGCCCAATCCGAGGTCCTGTTCGCGGCCGATGCGCATGTCGACATCGACCTGACAACGGCAGGCGTCGGCCGGGTGCCTGCGCCGTCGGCCCACACGCTGCTGAGCAGCACGGTCGCGAGTCAATTGCTGAAGACGCCCTTGGTGAAGCTGAAACAGAACAAGGATCATCGCGAACTGGATTTTGTCGCCAAAGCCGGCGGCGTGCCGTTTGCCGACGTGGCCCGCTTGTACATCGCGCGACGCCTGGCAGTGCCGGGCAAGCTGGATGAACGCACGCTGTACGGCCTGTTCAGCCGGGGCATTCCGGCGCCCCTCGACACGGCGCTGGGGCAATTGCCCGATGCCGGCATCGACGACGCGTTCGTGGCGCAGGTGCTGACGGGGGTGCTGGCCCATTCGGACGCCTCGCTCGCGCAAACGCTCGACGCCGCAGTCGCGGCCAATGTGCTGCCCGCCACCTATGCGGTAAAACAGAAAGATGAATTGGCGCAGCTGCGCGCATTGCGCACGCAGCGAGTCGGCGCGACGCCTTACATCCGCGGCAAGACACCGCTCAACGACGTGTTGAGTGCCGCTGGCGTCGAGGCTGCGGTGAGTGCTGCCTTCACCCAGGCCTACGCCGCGTCGGGTAAACGTCTGCGCACCACATGGAAGCTGCTGCGTGCCGACCCTGCGTTGACCAAGGAACAGCTGGCGACGCTCAACACCGCACTGAACGCCAGCGAACTGCTCGGCGGCAACCTGGTACTCGTCAAAGACACCCTGCAGCGCCTGGCCCGAGGGGAACTGGCACGCGTGCAGAATCTCGCCCTGCTCGATGAAGCCGACTGGGTCGCAAGGATCGAGCGACTCGATCCGCAGGCCTCGACGATTCCCCAGGTGTTGCCCGACGACACGCCGGCACAGCGCATCGCCCGTTTTGCCAAGGCCTTGGCCGAACGGTTCCAGTCGCGCTACCTGACAACGACCTTTCTTGGCAGCCTGGGCAAAGCTGCGGGATCCGCCTTCGCCGCCAGGGAGGAATTGGTGTCGGTGCTGGCCGCGAACCCGCGACTCAATCTGCGCCGTACCAACATCGACCGCTACGTCGCCAGGAACAACCTCGAGCTGTCGACCGAGGCCCTGGGCTCACTGAAGACCCTGCAACGGCTGTCCTTTCTGTCGACGCGCTACGCGACGGTAGAAGCCCTTGCAGGCGCGGGTTACCACTCGGCGCAAGCCGTCTATTTCAGCGGGCGCGCGCCCTTCGTCGCGCAAATGGCGCCGCTGCTCGGCAGTCAACCGCGAGCCGAGGCGGCCTGGTTGCGTGCGCAAGCGCGCTACGCCAGCGCGTTGTCCGCTTTCGGCCGCTACAACCTCGCGCTCAATGGCACCACCGTGGCGTTGATGGCCTCCCCCGTGCCTGCTGCGGACTCGCTGGCCAACCTGCCGGACCTGCAGGCCCTGTTTGGTTCGCTCGACTACTGTGAATGCAGCGAATGCCGCTCGGTGCTCAGCCCCGCGGCCTACTTCGTCGACTTGCTGCAATTTCTCAAACAACGCGGCGCCCTCGATGCCCTGCTCTCCCGTCGGCCCGATCTGCCCTTCATCGCCCTGGGCTGCGACAACACCGACGTCACGTTGCCCTACATCGACTTGGTCAATGAATTGCTGGAGTCGGCGATAGCACCGCCCGCTGCACCGCTCACGCTGTTCGCGACCACGGGCTCCTCCGCGGAGCGGCGTGCGTTGCCCCAGCACGTGTCGCAGGCGGCGTACGATAAAACCGCAGTGGCGGTCTTCCCGTTGACGCTGCCCTTCGATCTGTCCTTCGCCCGGACTTCGGCGTTTCTGCAGGCGATGGGCACCCGACTCGACCAGGTGATGCGCCTGTGCGGCAGCGGCAGTGCGGCGGCGCGTGCTGCCGCGCAACTGGGCCTCAATCCCGCCTTGCAGGCGTTAATCAATGGGACCGACCCGCACCCGCCTTGGGAGCGCTGGGGGTTCGAGGCCCAGGCCAACCCGGCGAACGTATATGACCCCAAGACGAGGCAGCCGCTGAGCCCGGCACCCGCCGACTGGGTCGCCGCCTTATCCAGGGTGCCCGTGCTGCTGGGGCGGGCACATCTGGACTTCGCCCAGTTGTGCCAGTTGCTGGAAGTGGCCTGGGTGACGGGCGGCAACGTGACCCTCAAGCTGGGTTTCACCGTCCAGGACACCCTCAACATCGCGAGCTGCGACACGGCGCTCATGACCTTCGAGGGGCTCGATGCCGCCGTGCTGGATCGGGCCAATCGCTTCCTGCGACTATGGACGGCTACCGGGCTGCAAATGTGGGAGCTGGATTGGGCGCTTGAATCGGCGAACGGCAACCTGGACGACGGGTTCCTGGTGTTCATTGCCGATGCGCTGGCCTTGCGCGAGCGATTGAGCCTGCCGCTGCAAGAGCTGCTGAGTTTTTGGGGGCCGATGCCCACCCATGGCGTGAACAGTCATCTGGGCGAGGTGGATACCCTCGTTGCATCGACATACGACCGGGTGTTCCGCAGTCCGACGTTGCTGGCGTCCTGGTCCGGGGTCTTTGTCGACGCCGGAGCCTTGCCGGGAGGGCCGATCGATTCCAATGCGCTCAAGGCGGCGCTGGGCTTGAGCGCCGACGATCTCGCCGCGATTGGCGCCGCGACGGGCGTCACCCTCGAGTTGTCGCTCGACGGCCTCAACCTGTTGCTCCGACACGCCCGGCTCGCCGCCGCTTTATCCCTCACCGTCCCCGACCTGTTGCTGTGGATGACAGTCTGCGATGCGCTGCCTGCCGGGTCCGCTGCCGCGTTCGGCGGCACACCGGCCGACACGGCCGAGTTCCTGCGCAGACTGGCGTTCCTGCAAGGGACCGGCATCAAGCTGGCCGACCTGGACTACCTGCTGCGCAACGGATCGGCCACCCGCAGCGAGATGACGTTTACCACGGCAGAGGCGACGGCCGTGTTGCAGGTGATCGCGATGCGCTCGCCAAGCTGGCGCCGGCGGACCCCACTGCTGTGCAAACCTTGTTTGTCAGCGCCTTGGCCGCGGCGACTGGTGTCAGCGCAAACGTCGTGGCGCCCGCGCTTACCAGCACGGGCATCCTGCCACTGCCTGCCACCACCATCACGCAATTGCTCGGGCAAACCAATGGCGTGGACCCGACACCCTTCAAGCCGCTGGTGGACGGGATCACCCGCGTGGCGAAGGCCGCCGCGTTGTTCAATGCACTAAGACCGACCGTGTCGAGCTTTGCCTTCCTGATCCAGCACGCGGCCTCGTTCAACTGGTTGAATCCGGCCGCGCTGCCGCTGTCCCCGCCTGCGGGCACTGTCTATCTGCCCTTCGAACGCCTGCTGCAGGCGCTGCAACTCAACCGCCGCCAGACGGCGAGCGCGCCCAGATTGTTCGATGTGTTGGGCCGTTGGGTACAGGTGTTGCCCGCAGACCTGGCCGGCGCCATCGGCGATGAAGCCGGCGCCCTGGCCACCGCCCTGAATACCGGTGTCACTGACCTGACCGTGCTGGCCAACGCACTGGCGGCGACGACGCCCACCCTGGATGCGGGCACCCAGGCCGGCACGCTCGCCGACATGGGCATGCTCACGGCGCTCGGCACGGCGCTCGACGCCATGGCGCAATATCACATCGGCGCGGCTGCGCTGCTGCAACTGGCGGCCGCACCGCCGACCGTCGAGTCCGCCTCTGCCGCCATGGGCACCTTCCAGTCCCGCTACGCCCCTTCGGCCTGGCTGGGTGCCGTGCAGCCGGCGGAAGACAAATTGCGCGAAATGCGCCGCGATGCCCTGGTGGCCTACCTCCTCGGTCCAGGCCCGGCCGTCGCGCTGACCCCGCCGCTGCGCAGTAGCGACGATATTTTCAATGGCTTTCTCATCGACCCCGGCATGTGCGCGTGCGGCATCACCACGCGACTGCTGGAGGCTTCGCTGGCGGTGCAGCAATTCGTGCAGCAATGTTTCCTCGGCCTGGTCCCTGGCGTCCCGGTGGATTCGACCGTCGACCCAGGCTGGAACCAATGGGCGTGGATGAGCCAGTTCAGGCTCTGGCAGGCCAACCGCCAGGTCTTCCTGTACCCCGAGAACTATCTGCTTCCGGAGTTGCGCAGCGACCGCTCGCCGTTCTTTTCCGACCTCGAGAACGAACTCAAGCAAAGCAACTGCGACACCGACGCAACCACGGCGGCGTTGAAGAACTATGTGCGCAAACTGGTGGAAGTCAGGCACCTGACCGTCGCCGCGCACTACCGCGAGACTCGCGCCGACGGATCCCGGGTCTTGCACGTGTTCGCGCGCACCCGTGGCGCGCCGCCGAAATGGTACTACCGCAGCCGGGCCGAGGGTTCGCTGAGCAGCGGCGTCTGGAGCCCCTGGCAGGCGCTGAACCTGGATATCGCTTCGGATCAGCTCGTGCCGCTGGTGTGGGACCAGCGACTGCATCTGGTCTGGCCGATCTTCAAGCAGATTTCGGAGAAGGCCGGCACCCAAAGCATACCGACCTCCAATAACGGCGCGCCGACACCCAATACCGCAGCGGCCGCGAGGAAATTCTGGTCCATCGAATTCGCGATGAGCGAGTTGAGTGCCGGGCAATGGCAGGCCAAGCGCACCTACGCCGAAAAAAGCTATGTCCAGACCGATAACCCGGCGCTCGACTTTACCTTCCGCGCGTTCGCGGACGCCCAGTCGACGTTGCAGCTGGAGATCTACCTGAGTGTGCATTGGCTCAATTACGGCACCTGGTCCAGTGTCCTGGTAGGCACCGGCCAGTTGCCCATGCCGGATTCAGCGCTGGCCATTTATTCGCAGAACTCGCTGCCCGCCGCCTCTGCCGTCGATCAGTCGCAGGAACCCAGCTACGCGCTGATCACGCTGAAGTACCAGTTCCCCAACACCTTGGTGACGGCCGCCAACTACAGGTTCCGCGGCCAGGATCTGTGCAGCTACGGCCCCCATCCGGGCCCGGTCAACCCGTTGACGGTGCTGGCCCTGGCCGGCAGCCACAGCGCCCCGGCGGCATTGACCCTGCTGGGCACCATTGACAACCAGCGTGTGGTGGTGCCGATGCAGGACCGGGTGTTCGATTCCGCGGATCCGTTCTTCGCCGCCGATTCGTCGCCGGCACCTTCTTTGTCTGCCCGCATTACTACACCGTATCCAGCTCGCCGCAGGAGCTCGACGATCTCGCCTACATCCCGCAGTGGACCACGAGCTATGCCTTTACCCCGTTCTATCACCCCTACGCGCGCACCTTCCTGCGCGAACTGGAGATGGGCGGTACCGACCGCCTGATGTCGCGCCAGCTGCAGACCGATCCGCAATCGGTACGCGGCCAGGGCAACTTCGACTTCGCGACAACGTACCAGCCGCAACCCCCGGTCATGACACCCTATCCCCGGGAGGACGTCGATTTCAGCGTATCGGGTGCCTACGCCCTCTACAACTGGGAGCTTTTCTATCACGCGCCGATGTTGGTGGCGACGCAGCTGATGCGCAACCAGCAACACGAGCCTGCGATGCAATGGCTCAAATACGTGTTCGATCCGACCGACCCGAACCCCGCGCCGGTACCTGGGCACTTCTGGCGCACACGGCCGTTCTACGAAATGAATGCCGACACGTGGTTGGCCCAGCAGATCCAGCACATCCTCGCGACGCTGGCGGCCAACGCACAGCAAGGCACCGCGGACCTGGACACCGCCGCCGCGCTCCAGGACTGGCTGGCGCATCCTTTCGATCCGCACCGCATCGCCCGGTTGCGCATCGGCGCGTACGCCAAGGCGACTGTCATGAAGTTCCTCGACAACCTGATTGCCTGGGGTGACTCGCTGTACGCCCAGTACACCATGGAAAAGGTCGCACAGGCCGAGCAGCTCTATGTGCTCGCGAACCTGATCCTCGGTCCCCGGCCCGAACAGGTGCGCCTGCGCGACGCCGATTTCGCCACCCGGCCGGACGCCACCACCTACGCCGCCATCCAGGACGGGCTGGACGCATTCTCCGATGTGCTGGTCGCCATCGAAAATGTGATCGCGGCGCCGACCCCGGCGCTGGACGCCCAAGACGCCGTGAGCGAAGCGCCGGACCTGCCGCAGCTGTCCACGCTGTTTTTCTGCATACCGCCCAACGATCAGCTGCTGGCCTATTGGGACACGGTCGCCGACCGCCTGTACAAGATCCGTCATTGCCTCAACCTGCAGGGCGTTGCCCAGCCATTGCCGCTGTACGCCCCGCCGATCAATCCTCTGCAACTGATGGGCGGACAAGCCGCCTATGGCACCGGAGCGATCGGTGCCGCGGCGCCATTCACCCCGGTGTACCGCTTCCCCGTCTACCTGGAGCGCGCCCTGGAGTTGACCAACGATGTGCGCGGCTACGGCGCCAGCGTGCTGGCGGCTCTGGAGAAAAAGGATGCCGAGGCGCTCGGCGTGTTGCGCGCCAACCAGGACATCGACATCCAGACCCGGCTGCTCGACATCAAGACCCGGGCCGTTGCGGAAGCCGAGGGCCAGGTCACGGCCCTGCAGAACCAGAAAACCACGGTGCAGATCCGCCACGACTTTTATGCCGACATCGATTTCATGAACCCGTGGGAAGTCGCGGCGAGTGCGCTGCAGATCCAGGCCGCGATCATCAATGGCCTGGCGGTGCCCCTGGACCTCACCGCCAGCGGCGCCCACCTGATTCCGGAAATGACCTTCGGCGCGACGGGTTGGGCCGCAGTCCGACCTCGCTGGTCAAAGTCAGCGGCGACCAGGTGGCGGCCTCGCTCGCGTCCTCGGCC